>CAITID010000027.1 GCA_903892335.1 uncultured Actinomycetes bacterium | reverse complement strand
GATACCAACCGAGCCATTTAAATTATTGGCCATCCATAATGTGGCGATTACCGCGATCAAATGTTAGGTAGTTCCAGGTCCAGTCCGCCATAGTGCCAATCTTGTTGCGACCACCGAGTAAGTAAAATAGATGTAGCCATAGCCAGGTAAGCCAAGCAATAGTGCCGGTAAGTTTTAATCCTCTAACTTCTACCACCGCTTTATTTCGACCAATCGTTGCCATGGAACCCTTATCTAAATAAGAGAATGTTTTAAGCGGTTTTTGTTTAGTAATTCGCTCAATTTGTTTAGCAATAAATTTTCCTTGCTGAATTGCAACTGGTGCCACCATTGGAAGTGGCCGGCCATCTTTGCCAAGTGCTCCTGCAATATCACCTAGCGCCCAGATGTTTGGATAGTTTTTAACTTGAAGTGAAGTATCAACCGCTAATCGATTTCCGACAACTGGCAAATTTAATTGCTGCATAGCGGGTGAGCCTTGAACGCCGGCGGCCCAAACAGTAATTTCAGATGGCAGCGTGGTTCCATCCTTTAAAACAACTTCACGGTGGGCAAGTGCTTTTACTGCGCTGTTTAACATTACTTTAACGCCAAGTTTTTCTAAATCTTTTTTTGTTCGGGCAGATAAAGAGGGTGAAAATGGTGGAAGCAATCGATCCCCAGCCTCAATTAATTGAACATCAATATGGGCTGCAGCATTAGCTTGATCTGACTTAAGTGGTCCTCGAACTAACTCAGCTAACGCACCAGCCATTTCAACACCAGTTGGGCCACCGCCAATTACCGAGATCGTAAATCGGGTGCTGTCTTCAAATCGACACAAATCTTCAAATCTGCGCATAACTTCAGCACGAATGGTTAGCGCTTCATGAACGGATTTCATACCTAACGCGTATTCATTTACACCAGGAATTCCAAAATCTGCTGTTGTTGAACCAAGTGCAATTATTAAATGATCAAAATCTAAAAGCTCACTACTATCTAATTTAACCTGCTTATTTTTATGATCAATTGAGATTGGTGATGCCATCCGAAACTTCGCGCCAGTTTTTCTAAGCGCACCTCTAATTGGATAGGCCACATGATCGGCGGCAAGACCGGCAGTTGATACCTGATATAGCAAGGGCAAGAAAGTTTGGAAGTTATGGCGATCGACAACTGTGACATCGGCTATTTTGGTTAGCGCGCGAGCAGCAGTTAACCCACCGAAGCCACCGCCTAGAATCACTATCTTTGGTCTAATCACAACTTTAAGTCTACTGTTTTCACTGTGAACTTGCCTCGTAAAATCCTTGTGACTGGCGCCTCCGGTTATGTTGGTGGCCGATTAGTTACCGCATTACTTGCGGACTCAATGAATGTTCGAGTCTACGTTCGAGATGCTAGAAAGATTAAGGGACAGACTTGGGCGGATAAAGTTGAAGTTGCTGAGGGAAATGCCAGTAATTACAACTCAACATTGCTTGCATTAAAAGATGTGCATACAGCTTTTTATCTTTTGCATTCAATTAATCTAGGTCCAAATTTTGATCAGATTGAATCTGCGATGGCGCAAAACTTTGCAAAGGCAGCAGAGGCAGCGGGCGTATCTCAAATAATTTATTTAGGCGGAATCGCAAATGATGAAAAGACAAGCAAGCATTTACAATCTCGCGCTAATACTGGCAAAGAGTTAGCAACTACCTCTGTTGCAGTTATGGAGCTGCGAGCTGGAATTATTATTGGTAGTGGCTCCGCCTCATTTGAGATGCTGCGGCATTTAACTCACCGTCTGCCGGTAATGACAACGCCAAAGTGGGTTTCAAATAAAACACAGCCAATTGCGATTCGCGATGTGCTTTGGTATTTACGAAATGCTGCAAAATTAGAGAAACCAGTAGCAGGCATCTTTGATATTGGCGGCCCAGAAGTTTTGTCTTACGCACAAATGATGCAGACATTTGCAAAGTTATCTGGCCTGCGCAAACGCTGGATCATTAAGGTGCCGGTTTTAACTCCAGGATTATCTTCACTATGGATTGGTTTAGTTACACCTGTGCCAACTGCGCTAGCTCGACCCCTTGTTGGCTCCTTAATTTCAGAAGTTGTCGCTGATCCAAAAAAATCAATCTCTCATCTAATTCCACTTCCACCTGAGGGATTAATTGATGTGGCTGGAGCAATTGAATTAGCTCTTACAAATACAACTGGAAACAATGTAACTACAAGATGGTCCGATGCCACATTACCAACTGCGCCTTGGCAGAAAGCACAGAGTGATCCGTCATGGGCTGGTGAAGCTTTGTATAAAGATACGCGAGAGCAAATAACTGAGGCATCCGTTGCAAATTTATGGAAAACTGTTGAACAAATTGGCGGCGATAATGGCTGGTATGGCTCAGACTTCTTATGGTTTTTGCGAGGATTGTTAGATCGCTTTATTGGCGGCGTTGGTTTGCGACGAGGAAGACGCGATCCACTACACCTTCGAGTTGGCGATAGCTTAGATTTTTGGCGAGTAGAAAGTTTAGAGAGTGAGAAAACTCTGCGTCTTTATGCTGAAATGATTTTGCCAGGTAAGGCATGGCTTGAGTTTCGAATTGAAAAATTACCCGATGGCAAAAGCAAAATTACGCAAGAAGCCTCTTACTCACCACGTGGCCTAGGTGGCCAGCTTTACTGGTTTGCCGTTTTACCATTTCACTTCTTAGTATTTCCAATCATGCTAAGAAATATTGTAAGAAGTGCTAACCGAAAAGATTACGCAGCGCAAAATGCACGAGTTTAATAAAGAGGTAGAAGAGTTAGCTAAAGAGATTTTAGATTACAGCTTGGTTCGACTGCGCACTGATCCACCATTAGATGGTCCTAAATCACCAGAGGAGTTATTAGCACTGGCTGGTAACACAATTACGCCAGAGGGCCTCGGTGGACATAAGGCACTTGAATTATTTAAAGATGTGTTAGCAACAGCATGTATTTCAACTGATCACCCACGTTACTTAGCATTTATTCCATCAGCACCTAGTGAGTATGCAAACTTATTTGATTTAGTAGTTGGTGCATCCGCACTTTATGGTGGCTCTTGGTTAGAAGGAGCTGGCGCAGTCTTTGCTGAAAATCAAGCACTTCGCTGGATTAGTGATTTAGCTGGATTGCCACAATCTGCTGGTGGTGTATTTGTGCAAGGTGGAACTATTGGAAACTTATCTGCACTTGTAACAGCGCGGGCTGACTTTCGAACCAAACGCAGTGATGTTACAAGATGGGTAATTGCAGCCAGCGTTGAAGCACACTCATCAATTAAGTCAGCAGCTGAGGTTATGGATGTTGGAATTATTTTGATCCAGCCAGATAAAGATGGTGTTTTGCAAGGACCATCTTGCGCCGATGTTATTGATAGGTATCACAGTGAAAATCCTACGCACCAAGTATTTGCATTGGTTGCAACAGCTGGAACAACAAATCTGGGAATTATTGATAACTTAAAATCAATTGCACCAGTTACAAAAGAGCGCGGTATTTGGTTTCACGTCGATGGTGCCTATGGACTGGCAGCCCTTTGTTCACCCAAAACTAAACCATTATTTGCTGGTATTGAAAGTGCTGATTCACTAATTGTTGATCCACATAAATGGTTATTTGCACCATTTGATGCTTGCGCACTGATCTATCGAAATCCAGAGATTGCAAAAGCTACTCATCTACAAAAAGCTGCTTACTTAGAAACATTAGATGATGATGGTGAGTGGAACCCATCTGATTATGCGATCCACTTAACCCGCCGGGCTCGAGGCTTGCCATTTTGGTTCTCACTTGCAGCACATGGCACAAATGAGTACGCAACTGCAATGGATAAAACAATGGATATTGCAAAGTATGCGGCAGATTTAATTAGGCAACATCCAAATTTAGAGTTGTTAGTTGAGCCAACACTTTCAGTTGTAGCCTTTAAACGTAAGGGTTGGCAGATGAGTGAATATCAAAAATGGAGTGATAAATTATTAGCTGATCAAATTGGATTTGTTACCCCATCCTCACACCGAAATGAAGCGATACTTAGATTTGCAATAGTTAATCCATGGACCAAAGAGAGTGATATTTCAGAAATTCTCGCCACGCTCTAGATATAACCCTGATATTTACGGCCGACCTTTTAAGATATGGCCATGTCTGAATTTAGTATGCCCATCAGCAATGGCGGCGGCTTAACTGAGCTAGAAAATAAGATGCTTGATTTTGAGCGCCAATGGTGGCGCTATGCCGGCGCTAAAGAGAGTGCGATTAAAGAGTTATTTGATCTAACACCACCTGCCTATTACCAAATGCTAAATAATTTAATCGATCGTGAAGATGCATTAAATGCAGAGCCAATCCTCGTTAAGCGCCTTCGTCGCCTGCGTGAATCTCGCACAGCCGCCCGTTCCAGCACCCGTTTAGGCTTTAACCTCTAACTACTGGCTTCGGCCTGGCTTTGAGTTGGCGCAGCGGGAATAAATCCTTTAGATTTGGCCTTAGCACTCTCGGGGCCCGAGTGATAATGCGGCCACCATTTTGTTTAGACCATACGCAAGGAGATATGACATGGCAAAGATTATTGCTTTTAATGAAGAGGCTCGTCGGGCATTAGAACGCGGAATGAACACATTAGCTGATGCGGTGAAGGTAACCCTTGGGCCCCGTGGGCGAAATGTAGTTTTGGAAAAAAAGTGGGGCGCTCCAACAATTACTAATGACGGAGTCTCAATTGCAAAAGAAATTGAACTAGATGATCCTTGGGAAAAAATTGGCGCAGATCTAGTTAAAGAAGTTGCCAAGAAGACTGATGATGTTGCTGGCGATGGAACAACTACGGCAACCGTATTAGCACAGGCATTAGTACGCGAAGGATTACGTAACGTGGCAGCTGGCTCAAACCCAATGTCGCTAAAGCGGGGAATTGAAAAAGCGGTTGAAGCGATTTCAGATGAGTTGTTAAAGATGGCAAAGCCAGTAGAGACGAAAGAGCAAATCTCTGCAACTGCATCAATTTCAGCAGCTGATACAACTATCGGTGAAATGATCGCTGAGGCGATGGATAAGGTTGGTAAAGAGGGCGTAATTACCGTTGAAGAGAGCAATACATTTGGTCTTGAGCTAGAGCTAACTGAAGGTATGCGCTTTGATAAAGGTTACATTTCTGCTTACTTTGTAACTGATACCGATCGTATGGAAACTGTGATGGAAGATCCATACATCTTGATCGCAAACTCAAAGATTTCAAATATTAAGGATCTAGTTCCAATTCTAGAAAAGGTAATGCAAACTGGAAAGCCACTTGTAATTATTGCTGAAGATGTTGATGGTGAGGCACTTTCAACATTAGTAGTAAACAAGATTCGCGGAACCTTCCGCTCTGTTGCAGTTAAAGCACCAGGATTTGGTGATCGTCGTAAGGCGATGTTGCAAGATATTGCAATTTTAACTGGCGCAACTGTGGTCTCAGAAGAGGTTGGACTAAAGCTAGATCAAACTACTGTTGAATTACTTGGTAGCGCTCGCAAGGTTGTTATCAGTAAAGAAGAGACAACAATTGTTGAAGGAAATGGCGATGCTGAGCAAATTAAGGGTCGTGTAAATCAGATCCGTGCTGAAATTGAGAAGAGTGACTCTGATTATGATCGTGAAAAACTACAAGAGCGCTTAGCAAAACTTGCTGGTGGCGTTGCCGTAATTAAAGCTGGCGCAGCAACTGAGGTTGAATTAAAAGAGCGTAAGCACCGCATTGAAGATGCTGTTCGTAATGCTAAAGCAGCAGTTGAAGAGGGAATCGTTGCCGGCGGTGGCGTTGCACTTCTTCAAGCAGGCAAAGTTGCCTTTGATAAGTTGAAATTAACTGGCGATGAAGCAACTGGTGCAAAGATTGTGGAGCTTGCAATTGAGGCGCCACTTAAGCAAATTGCAATTAACGCTGGTCTTGAAGGTGGCGTAATTGTTGAAAAGGTAAGACACCTGCCAACTGGCCAAGGATTAAATGCTGCAACCGGTGAGTATGTTGACATGATCAAATCGGGAATTATTGATCCTGCAAAGGTAACTCGCTCTGCACTTCAAAATGCGGCATCAATTGCAGCACTCTTCTTAACGACAGAGGCAGTAATTGCAGATAAGCCAGAGCCAAAGAGTGCAATGCCAGCGGCTCCTGGTGGCGGAGATATGGATTTCTAATCCAAATATTTATTAAAAGCCCCCGCTTAGAATCGGGGGCTTTTTCTATTTAGCAGTAACTCAATTACACTTCACCAATGGCTAAAAAGAAATCACTCTTTAAGAAAATCCGTAAAGGGCAATCATCTGTTGTAGCCGAGCCAGAAGCAGAGCTAGATGATTTAGATATGCAATCAATGGATACGGTTGAAGAGATCGCCCCAGTTGCAAAAGAGATAGCTCCGATAATTGTTCGAAAGCCTTACATCGCACCAGCTAAAACTTATCCAGCAGTAGTTGAGGTAGCGGTAAATAAAAATGATATTTTTGGTGTGCTAAATATTGCAAAGCAGGCAGCGGTTGAAGATGCTGGCAAATCGGATTATGTTGGCGAGTTTTACTCTATTGATTCAGATGAAGATCGAATCGCAACCTACTTGTTTGAAGCAAAACTTCCTGGCTACAGCGGATGGCGCTGGGCGGTTACTGTTGCAAAGTTAGATGAGAAATCTGCGCCAACTATTTGCGATGTAGTTTTACTTCCAGGCAGCAAAGCATTACTTGCACCAAATTGGGTGCCATATGTTGAGCGAATTCAACCTGGTGATCTTGGTGTTGGTGATGTTGTTCCAACTTCGCCAGATGATGAGCGATTAGTTCCAGGCTTTGCATCCCTGCCAGAAGATGATGAATTAGATACGTTAGATTTAAATCAACTCTTTGAATTTGGTTTAGGTAGAGCCCGCGTGCTTTCAATTGTTGGACGCGATCAAGCGAGTAAGCGTTGGTATGAAGGAGATCGTGGTCCAAATACACCAATTGCAAATGCTGCGCCCAAGCCTTGTCACTCATGTGGATTTTTTATTCCAATCGCCGGATCCTTACGAGGCGCCTTTGGTGTTTGCTCAAATGCAATCTCACCTGAGGATGCCCGGGTTGTTTCAATCGATCATGGCTGCGGTGCACACTCAGAGGCGTTAATTAAGGCTGAATAAACCCAATTCCACCGCTTGCTAAATTGGGTTAAACTTATCCCCTGACCACATCCAAGTGGCTAGTAAAAGTAAACGAGTATTTAAATTGATAGGAGATCCCAATGCCTACTGGCCGCGTTAAATGGTTCAGCTTAGAAAAAGGTTTTGGCTTCATCTCAAATGATGAGGGCGAAGATGTTTACTTAGCATCTGCTGCCCTGCCAGAGGGTGTTACAACTGTTAAGCCAGGCACCAAGCTTGAGTTCAGTATTGCCGATGGTCGCCGTGGCCCACAAGCACTTTCAGTTTCAGTAATTGAAGCACCACCATCAATGGTCAATAACTCACGTGGTAACGCCGATGATCTAGCTGCAATCATTGAGGACTCAATTAAAATTTTAGATCGCGTTGGAAATCAATTACGCCAAGGACGCCATCCATCTACTGCTGAGGCAGAAAGATTAGGAAAAGTTTTGCGGGGAATTGCTAGCCAAATCGAGGGTGCTTAAGCCTTACTAAAGTTGGTTTCGCCGCCCACGCCTAATTGTGTAGCGCAAGCCAATCGCGCCAAGTACTGCGCCAGCAACACAAGTCCATAGAACTTGAGTTTGCGCATTCATCACAATTGCAAAAACTAACGCGATTATCCAAAGCACAATTCCCATTGCAATTACAAAGACTGCTTCTTTCAAGATGTGCTCCTTAGATTAATTCTGCAAGGGTGCTTATTAAAGTCCACTTAGTAGAACCATGGCAACCATACCGACCAGTATTGTGATCGTAACAATGCGGCGCGTGCGGTAACTCATTTAATTTCCAGTCTTTCTAGGCATTTGTGAGACTACATACTCAATTGATGCAGTTAATGCATCGATATCTGCTGGTTCAACTGCAGGAAACATTCCGATACGTAATTGGTTTTTTCCTAATTTACGATAAGGATCAGTATCGACTATGCCATTAGCGCGAAGAATTTTTGCAATTTCTAGTGCGTCAATTGATTCATCAAAGTTAATTGTGCCAACAACTTTAGAGCGCATTGCTGGATCGATAACAAACGGTGTTGTGTACTCAGTTTTTTCTGCCCACTTATATAAGCGTGATGATGAATCTGTGCTACGACCGGCGGCAAATTTTAAGCCACCATTTGCATTCATCCATTCAACTTGTTCAGCTAGCAAAATAATTGTGGCAAGTGCTGGTGTGTTATAGGTTTGATCTAATCTTGAATTTTCAATTGCAATTGATAGATCAAAAAATGCTGGCACCCAGCGACCGCTAGCTTTAATTTTTTCTACTCGCGCTATTGCAGCTGGACTCATGATCGCTACCCATAAACCACCATCAGAGGCAAAGGATTTTTGTGGGGCGAAGTAGTACACATCTGATTGGGAGATATCTAGATCAAGCCCGCCAGCAGCACTTGTTGCATCAACTAGTACTAACGCGTCAGCGATACCTGCTGGGCGAATAATTGGCATTGCCACACCAGTGCTGGTCTCATTATGGGTAAGTGCGTAAGCATCTACACCTGCTTCAGCAACTGCTTGTGGGTGGGTGCCTGGCTCACTTTTAATAACGGTTGGCTCACCAATCATTGGCGCATCTTTTGCAGCAATAGCAAACTTAGAGGAGAACTCACCAAATACTAAGTGCTGTGATTTATTCTCAATTAAACCAAAGGTAGCAATATCCCAAAATGCAGTTGAACCACCGTTACCAATAATTACTTCATAACCATCAGGAAGATTAAATAGTGATTTAAGTCCAGTACGAACATTTGCCACCACCTCTTTAACCGGCTTTTGTCTGTGAGATGTTCCTAAAACTTTTCCATAATTACTGGCTAGATTTGCAAGAGAGGTAGCGCGAATCTTGGAAGGACCGCAACCAAATCGACCATCACTTGGTTTTAGATTTTCTGGAATCTTAATTTCACTCATGGGTGGATATTACGGGTAGAAGCGTTTGATCTGCCACTCATTATTTCCTGATCTCAAATATCGAATTCGATCATGCAATCTTGAGTATCTACCCTGCCAAAATTCAATTGATGTGGGCAAAACTACATAACCGCCCCAAAACTCTGGTCTAGGAATTTGCGTTCCAACTGGCCATTTTTCCTCAAGCTGCGCAAATTTATTTTCTAGCAGCACTCGATCACTTAGCTCACTTGATTGCATTGAAGCCCAGGCACCGATCTGACTACCACGAGGCCGGCTTGCAAAGTACTTATCAGATTCCTCATCTGAAATTTTTGAAGCTGTACCTAAAATAATTACTTGCCGCTCAAGTGGATACCAAGGAAATAAAAGTGAGACATTTTTATTTTCACTTATTTGTTTTGCTTTCCTGGATTCATAATTTGAGAAAAAAGTAAAACCCTCATTAGTTAAATCCTTTAATAAAACTGTTCTACTGCTGGGTTGATTATCAACAACGGTAGATAAAACCATCGCGTTGGCTTCGACTACAACCTCATTCGCAGCGGCATCAGAAAGCCAAGTATTGAAAAGTTCAACGGGATTTTTGGGCAGTTGCGCATCAACTAATCCAACCTCACCATACTGGCGACGCATGGCGGCAATATCCTCACGGCTAGTCATACGGGTATTCAACCTCACTCACCACTGGTTTGGATCATCCTCGCCAAGAGAGCAGAATAAGGGCATTGGAATTTTTACGCAGATGAAGAGGAGTAAATAATGGCCGATGATTTCAAGCCGGGCCTTGAAGGTGTAATTGCCTTTGAATCAAAGATTGCCGAGCCAGATAAAGAGGGAAGTGCGCTTCGTTATCGCGGAGTTGATATTGAGGATTTAGTAGGTCGAGTTACTTTTGGAAATGTTTGGGGCTTGTTAGTAGATGATGAGTTCAATCCAGGATTACCTGCTGCTGAACCATTTTTGTTGCCAGTTCATACCGGTGATGTTCGAGTTGATGTGCAGTCTGCAATTGCCATGCTTACGCCAGCCTGGGGTTTAAAACCACTTCTTGATATTTCAGATGATGAGGCCAGAAGTAATTTAGCTCGTGTATCTGTGATGGTGCTTTCATACGTTGCTCAATCAGCACGTGGCACAGTAGTGCCTGCGGTTCCACAAACAGAGATTGATAAAGCACACACTGTTGTAGAGCGAATGATGATTCGCTGGCGCGGTGAACCAGATCCAGTACATGTT
>CAITID010000026.1 GCA_903892335.1 uncultured Actinomycetes bacterium | reverse complement strand
GCACGCACGCACACACGCACGCACGCACGCACGCACGCACGCACGCACGCACACACACACACACAAAATACTGATATAAATAGAGTCTTCTCAATTCTTAATCTGCCACTTTCAAAACAGATTAGCTCGTTACTCGGATTGAATTTTTCTGATATTAAAAATGAGATCAATGCTGTAATCTCAGCTGGACCATTACTTGCTGGATCTGATAAGCCAAAGCAGTACTTAGTTGCCTTTCAAAATACCGCAGAGGCCCGCGGAACTGGTGGAATTTTGGGTGCTTACGCAATAGTTGAAATTAATAATGGCGATAGTAAAATACTTAGAACTGGCTCAAATGCTGAATTGCGGTGGAATACTGAGATCCCGATACAGATGCCAGGTGAGTTTATTCGAGTCTATGGGAAAAACCCGGCGATCTGGCAGAACTCAAATCTCTCCCCACACTTTCCATATGGCGCCAGAATTTGGATGGCCAATTGGCAAAAGCAGTTTGGTGGCAAATTAGATGGAGTAATTGCTATTGATCCAACTGCAATCAGTTACATCCTTGACGCAACTGGAAATGTGAAGTTAGCAAGTGGTGAGGAAATAACTGCAGATAATGTGGTCTTTAAGACTTTATCGCAGGCCTATAAAAAATATGAAAAAGATAATGATGCTAGAAAGCAGTACTTGGTAGAGATTATGAATGCCACCTTTACTAAGTTGATGGCTAATCAATTTAATAAAGTAAAGATGGCTCAAGCGGTTAAGCGGGCAGTAATTGAAAATAGATTGCTGGTATACACCACCGATAAAGATGCCCAATTGCAGATTGAGAAGGTAAGAGTAGGTGGGGCATTACAAACTGTTGCAAATAATGAGTACCGGGTTGTAATCCAAAATATTGATGCCAGCAAACTTGATTACTACCTTGATCGAAGTGTTAAGGTGGAATCAACTGAGTGTAAGGTTAATAAACAAGCCCTAGTAACAGTAACGGTAACTAACACCGTGCAAAATGCTAATGATCTGCCAGATTATGTTTTAACTAGAGCAGATAAAGGAAAACCAGCAGATTTAAAAACTGGCCAACATAGATTTAAGGTTTTTATCTACGGTCCAGTTGATGCAAAGCTTGGCACCGTATCTAGATCCACCCCAGGGGTTGAGTTAGGTGGCGGCGCAGTTGAGCGTAAGCGGCCAATTTACATAACCGATGTGGATTTAGCGCCTAATCAAAGTGAGATTGTGACCGCTAACTTCACCGGCGGTGTTGGTAAAATTACCTATGTTGACCAACCATTGGTCAGAAAAACCAATTTACAAATAAAGGATAGATGTTAATCATGATGAGGCAACGATTAAGAACTAACTTAATTGCACTCCTTGCTATCTCATTAACGCTTACCTTTGTACAAACACCATTAACACCAGCAGTTGCAGCAGTTTGTCAGGGTGAAGCAGCTTACCCACCAGATCTACCAGGTTGTTTAGATCCAGTTGTTGCAGCGCAACAAGAGGCGGCAACCGCTGCTGCGGAAAAAGCTAAAGCAGATAAGGTGGCATCAGATAATGCAGCCGCAGAACGTGCTGCAGCGGCGGCGGCGGTAGCGGCAGCAGATCGAGCGGCAGCAGAGCAAGCCGCTGCAAAAGCCAGAGCAGACCAGGTAGCAGCTGATGCACTGGCCGAACAAATCAGAGTAGGTAATTTAGAGGCGGCGGCTAGTGTTGCAAGAGTAGCGAAAGCAAAAGCAATTCAAGATGCTATTGATGCAAAAGATGCAGCTGATATAGCAGAGGCAACTAGAAAAACAAAAGAAGGAGAAGAGATAGCAGCGCGTAAAAAATTGAAAGATGCACAAGATGAGTTCGATAGAGAACAGGCAAGACTTGCTAAGACAATTGCTGACAAAAAAAAGGAAGCCGATGAGCTTCAAGTAATTGCACTTGCTAAGAAAAAATTGGCAGATGATGCAGCAAAAAAATTTGCTGAGGAAAGTCTTGCACTGAATGAAAATATTGCTAAAGCAGAGGCGGAACGTCTGGCTAAAGAGACCACTAAAAAT
>CAITID010000025.1 GCA_903892335.1 uncultured Actinomycetes bacterium | reverse complement strand
TTGCAAATATCGCGCAGTAGATGTTGCTGATAGCAAAAAATTTAGAGAAGTATTAACGGACATTAATTCCGAGGCCACGGCTAATGGCTTTGGTGCATTAGATATTTTAGTTTTAGCTCATGGTGTGATGAGTGAGAAGATGTCAAAAACACTTCGAACAGATGATGCAGAATGGCGCCGAACTCTTTCAATTAACTTAGATGCGGTGTTCACAGCGATAAATCAATTAGCACCAGCTATGGCAGAGCAAAGAAATAATTCTCGCGTAATTGTTTATAGTGCCTGCCTTGGCAGAATGTCAGGGCCAGGAACACATGGTGGCTTAGCCCCATATCGAATAAGCAAGGCTGGCGTTAATGCACTCGTAAAAAATCTGTCCTATGAAACCGGAAATGGCGCTCGCGGATTCTTAGTTGATGCAACTTGTCCAAATCATTCACGAACAGATATGGGTGGTCCAGATGCTCCACGCTCTGCCGAAGAGGGAGCAGAGACCGCTATTTGGTTAGCAACAAGAGAGTTTGATTCAGCGGTAGATAAAACTGGTTTTCTTTGGGAGGATCGTCAGATAGTTGATTGGTAACTAGCTAATCAGTACTTAAATAATTTAACAGCTACTCCTTATAGCCAAATGCAGCAGAAATTAAAGTTACCAATGCAAGTATCGCTAATGGAACTCCCACCAATAAAAAATTTCCAGTGATCATGTAATAAGCAACACCGAGTGCAATTAAATTAGCTAATACTGCAGGTGCTCTTCCATATGATCTTTTTTGCTTAAAACCAAGTGCTGATATCCAGAGTCCAGCCGCTCCTAATAATCCATAAATTATTTCAGCACCAAGTGCCTTGGGTAAGGAGACCGATGAGATGAGTGGTGCCACTAATAAATAAATTACAAGTGAGAGAAGAATTAAAGCTTCGAGGCGAAGTAGGTAGATTGCCCGGTTTCGAGATTTTTCAAGGGCAAGCACACTTCTCCAATTCATGTATTCATAATACTCTCCTTTCTATTCATGAATGATTTCGAGCAAATACTTGCCAAAATTTACTTTGAAAATGATGGTGAAACTGACTTATTAACAGGAGCACTTGCACCAGCTAGATTCAATCAAATAGTAAAACGAGAGATTGATCTAAGTAAACGTAGCAAGGAGAAACTTGCAATCATCTCTATCGGTATAGCGCCTCAGAATCTGATTCAGAATAACTCAATCAAAGTTGAAATTGATCAGCAAGTTTTGTTGATTGAGGAGTTACTAATTGAGTCGTATTTTCAAATTAAGAGAGCAATTAGAGATGTCGATTGCGTTTGTAGAGTTTCAAAACTTGGCTTTTGGATACTTGCAAAATTAACCACCCAGTCCGATTCTGGAGTCTTGGTTAATCGAATAAAAGCCTTAATTACCGAAAAATCCATTATTTCAGTTATTGATTACGCACCAGAAGATTTCCAGATTCAATGGTATGAAAAAATCGATCAGCAACATTTTAAACAAATATAACTCTCCGTAATGTAGTTAACTCCGTTAGATAACTTTTGCCCAAGATGCCCACAGATTGAAAATAAGTCTGACTTGATTGTCTTGAAATCTTTAACATCCTCGCCATGCACAACTTATCCGCATTTGGATTTCTGCAACCCTTTATGGATGATCCAGAGATTGAAGAGGTATGGATTAATTCACCAAATCGTATTTTTGTGGCAACTAAAGGAAGAAGCCAATTAACAAATCTAGTTTTAAAGGATAGTGATATTCGTGATCTACTCGAAAGATTACTTATTTGGGGTGGGCGCCGGCTAGATGTAACCAACCCATTTGTGGATGCACAACTACCTGATGGCAGTCGGCTCCATGCAGCAATTCCAGAGGTTACAGCGACACATTGGGCGGTTAACATCAGAAAACATTTAATGCGTAGTAACTCATTAAATGATTTAGTTTTACTTGGTTCATTAACTGATGAGATGGCGCAAACTTTGCTTTACGGAGTTGAGCAAGGTTTAAACATTTTAGTAAGCGGTGGAACGCAAGCTGGAAAAACTACTCTACTTAACTCTTTGGTCAGTTCAATTCCAGTCGGAGAGCGAATAATTAGTATTGAGGAAGTTTTCGAATTAAAACCTAATTTGCCGGATTGGATAGCACTTCAAACAAGAACTGCAAACCTTGAGGGTGAAGGAGAAATAACTTTACGTAGATTAATTAAAGAGGCGCTTCGAATGCGACCATCTAGATTAATCGTTGGCGAGGTACGGGAAGCAGAAGCTTTAGATCTGTTGATTGCATTGAATTCTGGCTTGCCAGGAATGGCTACTATCCATGCAAACTCAGCAAGATCTGCAATTGCAAAACTTCAGTTACTACCACTTCTGGCTGGTGAAAACATCACTCAGGCATTTATCAATCCAACGATAAGTTCGAGTATAGATTTAATTGTCCAATGCATTATGGACCGCTCTGGAAATAGAAGAGTTACTGAGATTGCAGCTGTAACTGGTCGGATTGAAGTTAATCAGGTAGAAGTAGATTCACTTCACCATTGGGATGGACATAATCACATTCGCGGGTTATCTAGTATTGAGAATTTATTAAAAATAAAGAAATACATGAGTAGTCCAGCATGAAGTTAGTTACCTATTTGGCGATTTTATTAATTCTAATACCAATGATCATGTTTATAAGTGTTAACACTAAACGTGAATCACTCCTTCGATCAAGATCAAATGCCTTGCCTGAGGTAATCGATCTAATAATTTCTGGTTTGCAATCTGGCATGTCAATCTCTGAAACTTTAGAGAGTTTAGGCAAAATTGGTCCTAAGCATGTTCAAGAAGATTTCACTAAATTTGCATATGATTTAAGAGCGGGAGGTGAGTTTCAATCCGAAATAGGTAAGTTAAAAGATAAATTCAATGACTCAAATGCGGATCAACTTTTTGAAACTTTGCTTTACGCCAACGCTTTCGGGGGCAGAAATACAATTAAAATTCTTCACGAGCTATCTGAATTTTTAGCCGAAGATATTGCGATTAGATCAGAAATCACCGCCCGATTTGGATGGATTAAAAACTCAGCAGTTCTTGCAGCAATCGCACCTTGGCTACTCTTGTTAATCTTAAGAACGCAGGAGAGCGCTCGAGTTGCATATGAACAAGAGCTTGGCCAAATATTTTTACTGCTTGGATTGCTAAGCACTGTTGCCGCTTATTTCTGGATGCGAAAAATAGCCAAACTTCCAAAAGCTATCCGAGTTTTTTCACCAATTAAAACTGGGTGATTTGCACATGAGTCGAATTGATATTTATATAGCACTCTTAATTGGCCCTACCTTTATTTACTCAATTTTTATTATTAAAAATGAGTTGATACGAGTACTCTCCGTTTTGAATTATTCAAAGCAGCAGATTTTTCTGACAAAACTCCTTCAAGTAATTACTAGATCTCAGATGAACTACTCTGAGTTAAACCAGGAGTTATCCAAAATTTTGCAGATGCTTGCGATTATGATCTCAGCAGGTGAGAGCCCAGTAACCGCACTCAGATATATAAGTAAGCGTAGTAGTGGCAAGCTCGCGCTATTGATTAAAACTAGCCTGGGTAATTATGAGCAAAATGGAAATCTTTTCAAAACTCTTGAATTTATTTCATCTGCTACAAATTCAACTCAAGTACGGCGCCTCTTAAATGCAGTTCGTATCAGTGCTGAGCGTGGCTCACCAATGTTGGACACGCTGCAAAATCAAGTTCGCTCACTAAACAAAGAGATCAAAGTGAATTTGCTAAATCGAGCAGGTAAGAGCGAAATCGCTCTGTTGATACCAGTTGTATTTTTAATCCTTCCTACCTCAATCCTCTTTGCGGTGTGGCCGTCTATTTATGGCTTGAGTAACTCAGGCTATTAAAACTTATCCACAGAACTTCAATTCAATATATTTCGATTCGGGTAAACCGATACTTTTCATTACAGGTCAAACCAAAGGAGCAGAAAACTATGAAAGATAAGTATTTAAGCCAGACGGTAAAAATACATTTAGCAATTCAATCAAAAATTAAGAATCAGATCCAGAATAATCGTCTTCTAAACAGATCAAGCCGTGGAGATGTTCCGGGTTGGGTTTTGGTTGTCCTTATGACAACAGCATTAGTCACTGGAATCTGGTCCATCGCGGCTCCAAAACTGACAACGATTTTGAGAAATTCACTTGATGCCATGGGCGGAATTAAGTAACTTGCAATGAGATATTTCAAGTTACTTAAATCAAATTATCAAATAAAAAGTAGGGGCAATGTTGAATCAATCCTGACGATATTGCCGCAAGTAGCTATTTTCCTGATTTCTCTTCAAATAGTTTTCTTGTACTTAAACCGAGGCACTGGAACTTATCTTGATCAGAGTGCGATTTCTAGAGCGGCAGTTGGCATAACTACTGGCCAAGATTATGAATACGCCCCGCTGATTGGTGGTGGCAATGTTTTAATCAGAAATAAAAATGTTAGCCAGCGCTCTCTCATGGAGATCTTTCAGCCAAGTAGGTTGAAACAACTTTCGATAGTCGTTGATGAAACCGGCATTAAGTAAGTAAAAAGGTGAAGATATTAATATTCTAAGTTATTTAAATACCTATATTTTAAAGGCACGCTCTGAAGGATCAGCAATTACCGAGTTTTTAATTTTTACACTTCCCTTTTTCACGGCAATTCTCTTTATGGCAATAACAATAAATGAAAAATCTATAGCAATAAGTGAGGCTAAAAATTTAGCTAGACAATCGGTTCGAGCTTTTGTAAGTAGCCCATCCGATCAATTAGCTCAAGTGCGGGCGAATCAAGTTATGACACTTTACGCAGATAGGTTGAGTGAATCAGAGCGGCGCCGACGAAATTTCATTTTAAAAATTACTTGCTCACGATCCCCATGTTTAACGGCAGGTGGGCAGGTTTTTGCAACCATCGAAGTAACGCTCAAAGGTGAAGATAAAAACTCAATCAATTCTACGGTCACTGCTCAAGCCAGTGAGTTTGTAGATTTATGGCGATAAGGCAAATGAGATCGAAGGGATCTCTCATCCCACTTTCATTTGGGTTCTTCCTGATCTCATTGACCTTAATTTTTATCTCAATAAATATCGGATCTGCTTATGCGGCTAAACGAGAATTAACAAATATTGGAGAGTCAGCAATTCAGCGCTCAGCGCATGAAATAGATAAAATTGCTTACTACTTAGAATTAAATAGATTTACTGCACAAAAGAGAGTTCCAATTAATTGCACTGAAGCCCGAGATGTGTTTTTTAATTTAATATCACTGGCTAATGTTTCTGGTAAGCAAATACACATCAATGACTTTCATTGCAATTTATTTGAGGTGAATGCAGAGATTTCTATAATGGGCAGGTTGCCAATTGATATCCCGTTTCAAGGTATGAGCAATCCAAAATCAATCGAAATAACTGCAACAGTAGGGGCTAACTCGCCATATCAACTGCCTTAGCATTACTCTTTGCAAATGGCCGCACGTGAGCACGCTGATGAGATTGCTAAGATAAATACAACTTTGCAATCAATTGAACAGGTATTGAATCTGCCTAAATTAATTGAGCAGGCCAATGATCTAGAGGCACAAGCTAGCGTTCCAAACCTTTGGGATGATCCAGAAAAGGCGCAGGTTATAACCTCAAAATTATCAAGAGCTCAATCAACCATAAATAAAATTCAAGGTATTCGAACACGATTAGATGATCTACCAGTAATGATAGAACTAGCTGATGCCGAGACAGAGAAAGCGGCGGCATATAAAGATATTGATTTGGAGTTGGATAACTTAACAAAAACGATTAATGATCTAGAGGTTCAAACATTACTCAGTGGTGAATACGATGACCGAGATGCACTCATGACCATCCGCTCTGAAGCAGGCGGTGTTGAAGCTGCTGATTGGGCAGAGATGCTGATGAGAATGTATTTACGCTTCTGCGAACGCCACTCTTATAAGACAGATATTCTAGAAACTTCATATGCGGAAGAGGCTGGAATTAAATCAACCACCTTTCGCATTTCAGCCCCATATGCATACGGGCGTTTATCTGTTGAACAAGGAACGCACCGCTTAGTTCGAATCTCTCCTTTTGATTCACAATCACGCCGTCATACTTCATTTGCTGGCGTTGAAGTTGTGCCAGTTGTTGAACAAAGTGATCATATTGAAATTGATGAAAAGGATATACGAGTTGATGTTTACCGATCATCAGGACCAGGTGGACAAGGTGTTAACACAACAGATTCAGCGGTGAGAATTACTCATACCGCAACTGGAATTGTGGTCTCTTGCCAAAATGAACGATCACAAATTCAAAATAAAGCCACAGCAATGGCGGTCTTGCAATCAAAGTTATTAGAACGACGTCGACAAGAAGAGCGCGCAAAAATGGATGCATTAAAAGGTGATAACTCTGGCTCTTGGGGAAATCAAATGCGTTCATATGTTTTAGCGCCATATCAAATGGTTAAAGATTTACGAACTGATTTTGAAGTTGGAAATCCATCTGGCGTACTTGATGGTGATTTAGATGGTTTTATTGAAGCTGGAATTAAGTGGCGAAAAAGCCGCGATTAATTTCACAAACCTAAGTTCTCAGCAAAATTTACGCATAAAATTCTGAAATAATTCTGCCTAAATTTTTTAAATTGCGTGTAAATCAGGACATATGCCCATTACTTATCTAAACTGGGGGCTTATCGAACTTAGGCTAATTGTTGAACTTAGGCTAACTACCGAAAGGCTTAGTTAATTGATTCGTTTTGAAAATGTATCCAAGATGTATCCCAAGCAAGAGCGGGCTGCATTAGACGGTGTAAGCCTTGAAATTACCAAGGGTGAATTCGCCTTTCTAGTTGGTCAATCTGGTTCTGGTAAATCAACATTTCTAAGATTAGTTTTGCGTGAAGAGCGACCATCAACTGGCACGATTCATGTGGCAGGTAAAGATCTAAATACATTAAAAGATCACAAGGTGCCTGAGCTGCGTCGCCAAGTTGGAACTGTATTTCAAGATTTTAGATTGTTACCAAATAAAACTGTTGCTGAAAATGTTGCCTTTACATTACATGTACTTGGTTACTCTGAAAAACAGATTAGCCGTGAGGTGCCAGAGGTACTTGAATTAGTTGGATTAGAAGAGAAATCTGAGCGAAAGCCAGGTGAGTTATCTGGTGGTGAACAACAACGAGTTGCAATCGCTCGTGCTTATGTTTCACGTCCTGCAATTTTAATTGCAGATGAGCCAACTGGAAATCTAGATCCGGCCACCTCAGTTGGAATTATGAAGTTATTAGATCGGATCAATCGCGAGGGAACTACCGTTGTGATGGCTACTCATGATTCTGGAATTGTGGACCAGATGCGCAAGCGAGTAATTGAATTAGATGGCGGACATGTAATCCGTGATCAAGCCCGTGGTGTTTACGGCTACACAGGTTAATTAACCGGAATTTAAAGACGAGACGGATAGGGTAGAAACATGAGAGCAAAGTTTGTAGCTAAAGAGGTTGGTATTGGCCTTCGTCGAAACTTAACCATGACCTTTGCCGTAATGATTACTGTAGCTATTTCGCTAACACTTCTTGGAATTGGTTTGCTTGCCAACTCCCAAGTTAAGGTAATGAAGGATTATTGGTATGACAAAATTGAGGTTTCAATATTTCTTTGCGGATCTCTTTCTGATTCACCATCTTGTGCTAAAGGGGTCATCACTTCTGACCAGAAGGTTGCAATTCAGCGCGACCTGCAAGCGCTGCCAGTAGTTGATGAAGTCTTCTATGAGAATCAAGCCCAAGCATTTAATAGATTTCAAGAACGGTTTAAAGGTTCAGCAATTGCTCAAAACGTAACACCAGATCAATTGCCAGAATCATTTCGAGTTAAGTTAAAAGATCCAACAAAATTTGCTGTTATTGAAAGTGCATTTAGCGGTCGACCAGGTGTAGATATTGTGCAGGATCAAAGGGCGATCTTAGATAAGTTCTTTAAATTATTAGGAGTCTTAAGAAATGGCGCACTAGCAATCGGTTTAGCATCCGTGTTAACCGCCGCACTTTTAATTAGCAATACCTTACGTATTGCTGCTTTTAATCGCCGCCGCGAAACTGGAGTTATGAAATTAGTTGGCGCATCTTCATTCTCAATTCAATTGCCATTCTTACTCGAAGGTGTATTTGCTGCCATCTCAGGTTGGGCTGTTGCAACTGGATTTTTGTCAGGCTTTAAATGGATCATTGATGAAAAAGTTGCACCACTTCTTACCTTCACTCAATTCTTTACATGGACCGATGTATTAAATGCATCGCTCTTATTGCTGCTAACTGGTTTGGTAGTAAGTAGCGTTGCATCAATTGTTACATTGCGTAAGTACCTAAAGGTTTAATAAGACCAGTTCAAGGTCTAGTGTGCCTATGGTGAAAGAGTTAGGCAAAAAGATAATTGCCCAAAATAAAACCGCTCGCCATGATTACTTTATTGAAGAGGTTTATGAGTGTGGTTTAGTTTTAACCGGCACTGAGGTTAAATCATTACGTGCAGGACGTGCCTCACTAACTGATGGTTATGCCATGGCTCGCGATGGTGAGATTTGGGTCAGCGGTGTTCATATTCCCGAATACAACCAAGGTAGCTGGACCAATCACATGCCAAGGCGCGAGCGAAAGCTGTTATTACATAAGCGCGAGATTGCTCAAATAAATGGTGTGATCAAAACGGGTGGATTAACTCTGATTCCGCTCTCCCTTTACTTTAAAGATGGCAAAGCAAAGATTGAGATTGCAATTGCTAAAGGCAAAAAAGCTCATGACAAACGTAATACTTTGATGGAAAAGCAGGCGAAGCGCGAGGTTGATCGTGAGGTTTCAAGAAGGAATACCGGCAAAGGTGGAAAGAAAAGCAAAGATCAGGATTACGACTAGTAATTAGCACTGTTTTAAACATCGATTAACAGTTTCTGGAATAACCCTCTAAAATATGTGGTTCAGTACTAATACAACTACATAATGAAAAAAACTAGATTAAGAATCTAGACGCTTTAATCTTGGGGGTGATCGGTCTCGACTTTAGTCGTTACTTCAAGGGAAGCGGGCCGAGGAAGCCGTGATGATCTCGTTAACCACAAAAACATGGCAAAATATAAGCGCAAGTAAAACTGCCGCTGATTATCAACTAGCTGCCTAAGCTAGCTCTGATGTCCGTTACCCAGAGTTTGTTCTCGCCTCTGGATCTAACGTCGCTAGAGAACTTACCTCTAATCATGTTGCGGGGATTAATAGGGAAATAAAACTGTGACTGAGTTCGTAAACTACTTGTGCATGTGAGAGTTTGAACTGAGAAAACGATAATTGCACTACGCCCGTAGAAGACTTGGATAGTTACTAGAGGACCCGGGTTCAATTCCCGGCACCTCCACTTATTTCTTAAATACTCTGTAAAAAGCAATTAATGCAGTTGTTACTCCAATAGCACCAAAAATTTGTCCGCCAAGTGAATTAACTTGGGTAAGTATTTGAAACCCAATAAATAGTGAAATACCAGCAAGTACCAGAGTGACCACTCTTTGCATTGGCTTTGCAGTTACATTTGAAATTGCCCTAGTTTTTCGAAAGGTCAAGAGCAAGGCAAGAAACCCAGATACCAACATTATGATCATGATGAGAGAAACTAGTAGGGCGAGTGATTCCATCTCAAAATGCTAGAGTAATTCCATGAGAAAAGTGATTATCCTTGCAATCTTTTCAGTTTTATTCACGAATTTTTCGTCGACAAACGCAATAGCCTTAGATAAATGCTTTTCTGAATTGCCTGATAGTGAATGGAGTTCTGGACAGCCAGTAATAGTTACCAATTCACTTAATTACGATCTAGTCGGAACCAAAACGACTAGCCCAGATGTGCTTACAGTTCCTAGCAACTGGAATTTACCAATGGGAATGTTTTTCGAAAACACAACTTTTGAAATAACTTATAGGTATGTAGGTAAAAGTTGTACTGAAAGAATAATAAAAATTCCAGGCTCCTTTATTGATTATCAGACCGCACCAATTAGCGATCTTGAAAATCAAATTAAAACCAGCGCTGCAAATTTCGAAGTGGGTGAAAAAAACTTGCAAACATTTAAAAGCATGGCCAGTGCGCTAAAGCAGGTAAAAGGCAATGCGAGTATTAACTCCAATGGACTAATCAAAGGCAAATGGCTGGATTGGTCCATGGGAAATGAAAGTTTTGAAAAGTTTCAACAGTCATTCGGGCCCGGTAGGAGTAGTTTTTTAGATCAATTAGAATTTAAAGGAATTTTCTATAGAATTCAAAATAAGTGTGGTGAATTTTCATATATTGCCGAACTAAATACTGATAAATCACCAGCGATGGTTGGTACGCCACAAATAATTAGTAATAAATGGGGCGCAATGTTTATTGCCTTTAATTCATCAAAAACTTGCCTAATTGATACGTACATTGTTTTCGGAGCTGGCAATAGCCAAAAAATTTACAATTTAGCAACGTTTTCTCTAAAACCTATCGGCAAATTAAAAAACACTTCAATTGTCTGCAAAAGTGGTAGTTCTACAAAGAAATTAACTGGATTAAGGCCTAAATGCCCAATTGGTTTCACAAAGAAATAATCTATTTAGAAATTCCACTTTTCAGCTTCGCCAACTCCACACCCATCTCCTTCGGCAGCTTCGCACCAATCTTTGCAAACCACTCATCAATTAACGGCAGCTCAGCCTGCCACTCACTCTTATCAACATTCAGTGCATCTGCCATCGCAGCTTCTGTTACAGCCAAGCCCTCAACATCAATAGATCCAACAGCCGGTGCAAAACCAAGTGGTGTCTCAATGGCATCTGCCTCACCCTCAATTCGCTCAATAGCCCACTTAAGAATTCTTGAGTTCTCACCATAACCTGGCCATAAAAATGAACCATCTTTAGCCCGGCGGAACCAATTAACATAGAAAATCTTTGGCAACTTATCAGCACTTGTCTTCTTGCCAATTCCAATCCAATGTTTAATGTAATCGCCAACGTGATAACCAATAAATGGCAACATCGCAAATGGATCGCGCCTTACAACACCAACAGCGCCAGTTGCTGCAGCAGTTGTTTCAGAGGAGAGAGTGGCACCCATAAATACGCCATGATTCCAATCCCTAGATTGCATTACTAATGGAATAGTTGTTTTGCGGCGGCCACCGAAGAAGATTGCAGAGATTGGAACACCATCTGGTGACTCCCACTCTGGGGCAATGATTGGACATTGCGCAGCTGGTGTACAAAAACGTGAGTTCGGATGTGATGAAAGTTCACCACTTTCTGGCGTCCAATCCTGATTCTTCCAATCAGTTAAATGTGCCGGTGGGGTATCAGTCATTCCTTCCCACCAAATATCACCATCTTCAGTTAAGGCAACATTTGTGAAAATTGAGTTTCCTTTTTCAACTGTGCGCATCGCATTTGCATTTGTACTCCAACCCGTGCCAGGTGCAACTCCAAAGAATCCATACTCAGGATTGATTGCATACAAGCGTCCATCTTCACCAAATCTCATCCACGCGATGTCATCACCTAATGTTTCAACCTTCCAACCCTTAATGGTTGGATCAAGCATCGCTAAATTGGTTTTACCGCATGCAGATGGAAATGCCGCAGCTATGTAGTGCACCTTGCCTTTTGGATTTGTTAACTTCAAAATCAACATATGCTCAGCTAGCCAGCCCTCATCGCGGCCTATAACGGACGCGATACGAAGTGAATAGCACTTCTTTCCTAACAAAGCATTACCGCCATAACCTGATCCGTAAGACCAAATCGTGTGTTCTTCTGGAAATTGCGAAATATATTTTGTCTGAGAACATGGCCAGGTAACATCATCTTGGCCAGGTGCAAGTGGTGCACCAACTGAATGCAATGCTTTTACAAAAACAGCATCAGTGCCCATAGCAGCCAAGGCCTCACTGCCCATCCGAGCCATAATTTTCATTGATGCCACTACGTAGGCGCTATCAGTAATTTGAACACCAAACATTGGATTCTTCGAATTCAACGGACCCATACAAAATGGAATAACAAACATTGTGCGACCCCTCATAGCTCCGTCATAGAGTCCGGTCATAATCTTTTTCATCTCAGCCGGTGCCATCCAATTATTTGTCGGACCAGCATCGGATTCATTAGTTGAACAAATAAAAGTGCGATCTTCCACGCGGGCGACATCTGATGGATCTGATGCGCACCAGAAAGAGTTAGGTTTTTTCTTTAATCTGACCAAAGTGCCAGATTCAACTAATCGGGTAGTGATTCGGTTCCATTCACTTTCGGAGCCATCACAGATATAAACCGCATCTGGTTTTGTAATAGCGGCAATTTCTTCGATCCAATTTCGCAACTGCGCATGCTTAATAGCAGAAAGATCTGCGCTAGCAGTTGTGATCATCTTTGATCCCGTCCAATCAATACTTCAGCTTTGAAGTTTGTTAGAGATGAAGGTTACGACTATTTTTTTACTTTGGGTGGGGATTAAGCAGGATTTTCTGTCTGCCCGCTCACATTTAACTCATCTGGAGTGTTATGAACCCCCTTGAGATCACCCGCTGGCCGGACGCCATTTAATTTATGCCCAGCACCATCGCGCTGCAGCGGTCGAACCGCTTTGCTCCAATCAGGTGGCACAACTCCTAAAACACCTTTTTGAAAATCATCAAAAGCTTTTAATACTTCAGCTTTCGTATTCATTACAAACGGTCCCATCCAAGCAACACTTTCTTTAATGGGTTGTCCACCCAAAATTAAAACATCCATTTGTGGTGAACGTGATTCTTGAACTGTGTCAGCTGAAATAACTATGACATCACCATCACGGTAGGTAACTAGTTGACCAGTTTTAATTGGATTCTTCTCATCACCGACTGTGCCATGACCATGAAGCACATAAGCAAGTGCGTTGTAATTTGGATTCCAGGGCAGACGAAGCTGGGCACCTGGTTGCAAAGTTGCATGCACAATTGTGATTGGTGTTTGGGTTGAACCTGGGCCTTTATGGCCAGCAATCTCGCCAGCAATAACTCGAAGTAATGCGCCCCCATCAGCTGATGACAAAAGTGCAACATCTGATGCTCTTAAATCTTGATAAGCCGGCGGTGACCATTTTTTCTCAGCTGGCAAATTAACCCAAAGTTGGAATCCATGAAATAAACCACCACTCATTACTAAATGCTCTGGTGGAGTTTCAATATGCAAAATTCCAGCACCTGCTGTCATCCATTGGGTATCACCATCTGAAATTGTTCCGCCGCCACCATGGTTGTCGTAGTGATCAAAGATTCCATCAATGATGTAGGTAACTGTTTCAAAGCCACGATGTGGATGCCATGGTGTTCCTTTTGGTTCACCTGGTGCGTACTCAACCTCACCCATTTGATCAAGGTGAATAAATGGATCTAAATCTGCTAAATCAACGCCAGCAAATGCGCGACGAACTGGAAAGCCTTCACCTTCATGTCCTTGTGGCGCAGTGGTTACAGATTTAATTCTGCGCGATCTGGCAACTGGATCTGAAACTACACGAGGCAGAACGGTGATATCGGCAACGGTTACTGCTGGCATCTTTACATCCTTTTTAAATAATTAAATTTACTAAAGCTTTTATAGCGCCTTCAGAGCCGATACTACTTTGGTTAATGACTCCTTCGCATCTCCAAATAAAAGTGTGGTCTTGGCATCGTATAAAAGTTCATTTTCAATACCGGCAAAGCCTGGGCGCATCGAACGTTTTAAGAAGATTACATTGCCCGCTTTATCAACATCAAGTATTGGCATGCCATAAATCGGGCAGCCAGGTGTTGTTTTAGCGGCTGGGTTAACCACATCATTTGCACCAACAACTAGTACAACATCAGTTTGTGGGAAGGTTGGATTAATCTCTTCCATCTCAACTAATTGTTCATACGGAACATTTGCTTCAGCTAGTAACACATTCATATGTCCTGGCATACGCCCAGCAACTGGGTGAATTCCGTAGGCAACATCAATACCTTTACTTGCTAGCAGATCAGCTAACTCGCGAACTGTGTGTTGGGCTTGTGCAACTGCTAAACCAAAGCCAGGCACAATCACAACGCGTTGTGCGTAATTGAGCAAAATTGCAACATCATCTGGTGAACCAGACTTAACAGGCCGCACCTCTGCCGCACCTGTTGAAGCTGATGCTTTTGCAGTGAATGCGCCAAATAAAGTTCCAAATAAAGATCGACCCATTGCTTGCGCCATTAAGCGAGTCAGAATGGTGCCTGATGCGCCAACTAAAGTACCGGCAATTATTAACATGGTATTTTCTAGAACGTAGCCACTTGCTGCAACAGTTAAGCCGGTAAATGCGTTTAAGAGTGAGATTACAATTGGCACATCTGCGCCACCAACTGGCAACACAAACAAAATTCCAAACAACAGTGACAGTAGAGCGTTAATTAACAGTGGTGATGTGCCACTGGATGCAATTACCCAACCACCAGTTGCTAGAACTGAGATGGAAGAGAGGGCGATTAATTGGCGCCCAAATGGCAAAATTACTGGGCGAGTAGTCATTAACTCTTGTAACTTTAAAAAGGTCACAATTGAGCCAGAGAAGGAAACGCATCCAACAATTACGGTAAATACAGTTGCGACAACCTGCGCCACAGTTGCACCATCACCTAATTTTAAATACTCAACAATTGCCACAAGAGCAGCAGCGCCGCCACCAACACCATTGAACAAAGCCACTAATTGTGGCATCTGAGTCATCTGCACTTTGCGAGCTGCTGGCACGCCGACCAATACACCAAAGGCAATTGCGCCAAGAATTAATGGTTGGTGATTAAGCCCCTTGCCATCATTGGCGTAAAGGAAAACAATTACAGTTGCGATGGTGGCGCCAAGAGCACCAATCAAATTACCGCGCCGAGCAGATTTTGGTGAAGACAATCCCTTTAGCGCCAAAATAAAACAGATACCAGCTAATAATCCAATCAGGTCATACACATTGCGGCTCATTAATTCTTACCGCCAGCTTCATCACTTTGCTTTTTCGCTTTTGGTTTACCTTTAAACATTTGCAACATTCGATCTGTTACAACAAAACCACCAACCATATTTATCGTCGCAAGAACTATTGCAATGGTGGATAGTGTCAACTCTAAGGTTGTTTTAGAGTGATCAGCCACAATAATTGCGCCAACTAAAATTACGCCGTGAATTGCATTCGCACCGCTCATTAGTGGGGTGTGAAGTGTTGTAGAAACTTTGGAGACAACTTCAAAACCAACAAAAATAGATAGCAAAAAAATTGCTAATAGCGCTAACTCAGTACTCATTACTTACTCCGCTCTCGCTTGGCGCCAGCATGGGTAAGTGCGGCTGCATCAATAATCTCATCGGTAAAATCTGGAAGAATCTCACCAGTTGGTTTTCCATCAACGCTCTTACTCATTAGCAAAAGAAGATTGACAACATTTCGTGAGAACAACATTGAAGCGTGATACGGCAGCTGGCTTGGTACATCTTTGCCGCCCCACATCGTTACACCAGCACTAGTTGTAATAACCTCTCCAGCAACACTTCCTTCAACATTTCCACCACTCTCGGCAGCAAGGTCAACAATTACTGAACCTGGCTTCATTTGCGCTGCCATTTGCGCAGTTACTAATCGTGGCGCAGTGCGACCTGGAACTGCAGCGGTTGTTATTAACACATCTGCTTCTGCAATATATGGTGTTAGCAAATCACGTTGTTTGGCAGCGCGCTCCTCGGTCATCTCGCGGGCGTAACCACCAGCACCTTCTAATGCTTCTAATTCGAGGGTAATAAATTTTGCGCCCATTGATTTAACTTCATCTGCAGAGGCGGGCCGAACATCATATGCGCTGACAACTGCGCCTAAACGCTTTGCAGTTGCAATTGCTTGTAAGCCAGCAACACCTGCTCCTAACACAACTACCTTTGCCGGCGTAACAGTGCCAGCTGCGGTCATTAACAATGGGAAAAACTTTGGTGATAACTCAGCGGCAACTAATGATGCTCGATAGCCAGCACATAAGGCTTGTGAAGTGAGAGCATCCATTGATTGAGCGCGAGAGATGCGGGGAACTGATTCAAGTGAGAAAGCGGTAACGCCAGCGCTCACAGCGGCAGCAATTGACTCAGCAGAACCAGTTGGAGATAGAAAAGAGATTGTGATGGCGCCTTTTTTAAGTGAGTTCATTTGCGCCGGAGTTAATGGCTGAACTGATAAAACTACATCGGCATCCTTTAGTACATCACCAGATTTAATTTGCGCACCTGCAGCAATAAAATCTTGATCAGATGCTTGCGCAGTTAAGCCAGCACCAGATTCAATGACTACTTCAAGTCCAGCTTTAGTTAACTTTGAAATAATATCTGGAACTAGGGCAACCCGTTTTTCACCATCTTTAATCTCTTTGGGAACGGCTACGCGCATGGGGTAAATCTACCGCCATTTCAATACTTGGTAGGCGTTAATTTCCGCTTAGATCACCACGTGTTAGATGAAACAGAACGGCTTGAATGGTGGTTCGACGGTGAAATGCTTGGCGCCAGATAACAGATTTTTCCCCATCAATTACATCAGCACTGACCTCTTCACCTCTGTGCGCGGGTAAGCAGTGCATAAATATTGAATCTTTAGCACTAAGTTTCATCAATTTATCAGTCACTGCAAATGGTGATAGCGCTGAGAATTTTTCACTTCGATCTGATTCTGAATCACCCATCGACATCCAAACGTCGGTATATAAAACACTGGCATCTTTCGCAGCAGCTACTGGATCATTAATAACTTCCACAGTGCCACCAGATTTCTTAGCAATTAACTGTGCCTGTGCTACTAGCTCTGGATTTGGCGCCCACTTTCCAGTTGGAGTTGCAACAACAACATGTGCACCCATAGTTGCACCCATGATCATCCAAGCATTAGCCATATTGTTGCCATCACCTAAATAAACAAATTTTCGATTTGAAACATCTTTGCCAAAATTTTCACGAATTGTGATCCAGTCAGCCAGCAGTTGCGTTGGATGATCATCATCAGTTAAGGCATTAATTACTGGAATGGTTGCAAATTTTCCAAGCTCATCAACATCAGATTGCGCAAAGGTGCGCACAATTAATGCATCACAAAAGCCAGAAATAATTTTTGCAGTATCAGCGATTGTTTCACCGCGGCCAATTTGCAGATCATCACCACGTAAAAAGATTGGCGAGCCACCTAAATGTGCAACTGCGGTCTCCGATGCCAACCTCGTTCGAGTTGAAGATTTAGTCATATAGATGGCGACAGTTTTCTTGGCTAAATGCTTCTTCGCAGATAATGGCTTCTCGGCAAATTTTGCCGATGTTTTAAGCAGCACCTCAATATCTGACCTAGATAAATCAGAGGTACGAAGTAGATTCTTCATCAGGTAAGCCTAATCGCTACCTGCCAGATCAGGATAATATTTACGCATGGGCTTTCTCTCTGATCTTCTCGAAAAAACCAAGCCTGCTGATTCCTTACTAAGTATTGATGAGGGTGATCACGAGCGATTTTCGCACTATGTAGATAAGAACAAAATCACTGAATCTGCTGTTACTGGGAAAGCGGTGCGAGCTTTATGTGGCAAGAAGTGGATTCCAAACCGAGATCCACAAAAATTTCCAGTGTGTCCAACATGTAAAGAGATCCACGCTTCCTTGAAGTAAATTTTAAGCTTCACCCGATAACCTAAATTGCATGAGGAAGTTAGGTATTGGTGTATTTGCAATAATTTTTGCAATCTCATCGACCATTATTTCACCAGCTACTGCAGATAATCCACCACGCAGAATTGTCTCCGGCTGGCTTGATGGTTCACCAACTGTTTATCTACCTTCAGTTGATCAAAACTTTAAGTATGAAGTCATAAAAGATGTATCACCATTTTGGTATGGCCTATTAAGTGAATCAAATATTCGTGACAAATACACCTTAGGGCTTTATACGAAACCAATCACCGTTGCTATCTCTGATTTAAGAAGTCGTGGTTTAGTTCTTTTGCCTACCATTACCGATGATCAACCAGTTCGAGTGCTAGCTGGAATTTTGGCTAATGAATCCAGGCGCGCTGTTTTAGTGAAAAGTATTCGCGATCTAGTTGCAAAGTATAATTATGATGGAATTGATTTAGATTTTGAAAAGTTCTATGCCAAAGGTGAGACTCGCGCAAATTGGGTAGCGATGAAACCAAATTGGGTTTCATTCATCAAAGAGTTATCAACGGTATTACACGCAGATGGAAAATTATTATCTGTTACAACCCCACCAGATTTTGATAAGGCAACCAAACGTGCTGGCAATTGGGTATACGCCTGGGCAGAGATGGGGCCATATATTGATCGGCTACGAATCATGGCGTATGACTACTCAACAACAACTGCTGGCCCAATTGGCCCACTTGATTGGACTGAAGATGCAATTAAGTATGCGGTAACACAAATGCCCGCTTCAAAAGTTTACGTAGGAATTCCTGGTTACGGTAGAGATTGGATTACTAAAGTAGATGGCAGTTGTCCTACAGCTTTTGCTACATCGATTGTGGTCGGTGGCAGAGCTGCTTTATCAATGAAAGATGCGGTGAATTTACCAACTGTTTATGGTGGCGCCGCAAAGTACAACACAACTTATGCCGAGAATTCTTTTGTTTATCGCAAGCAGTACACAGATCCAACAAATAGTGCAATCACTTGCACTGCAACTAGAACAGTTTGGTATCCAGATGAGAGATCATATGCCGCACGTGCTGCACTTGTTGGTAAGTATCGACTAGGTGGAATTGCAGTATGGACATTTGGTAAAGAAACACCAGCAGCGGCGCAGGCTATAACCACAGCCGCTAAAGCGATTGCACCTGATGTAGTAGTTACCGTTATGAGTACAGATTTATCACAAATTGATTACGGCAGCACTTTTAATTTAACTGGCACATTTAAATTGCCAGATAAAACTCCAATTGCAGGCTTAAATGTTCGATTTGAAGTTAAGAGCGCAACGGATGCAACCTGGCGCAGTATCGCCGCTGGAACAACGGATGCAAATGGCGTGGTTTCATCCGCTGCCATCTTGGGTCAAAAAAGCCAAATTAGATTAGTAAGTGAGCTAAGTTGGGAGCGGCTAGAAGGCAAGAGTGCTGAGAAGTTAATTGCAGTCACGCCAAGAATTAATTTAACGCTACCAACCTCAGTTAAAGTAAATGGAAACTATGAGGTGATTGGGCAGATCTTGCCAGCGACAGCCGCAGTTAATGTCACGGTAAAGCGCAATGGAGCGGTCTTTGCTAATTTGGTTACAGATCAAAGTGGTGGCTTTAAGTTTATGATCTCAGAAAAAGAGGCTGGTCTGGCTTCTTACCAAGTAGTCACCGCCGCTAGCGCCAGCGCCGATGCCGGAAGTAGTCAGCCGTACTTACTTCTAGTTAGGTAGTTTTCCTTAGATAATAAGGCTGTGAGCACTGAGATTGAAGAGTTATCCGAGTTAGATCTATCTAAATTTTTTGATCTCCCATGGGTCTGCATTGTTTGGGATGACCCGGTTAATTTACAAAGTTATGTGACATTTGTATTTATCAAATTATTTGGCTTCAGTAAAGAAAAAGCTAATCAGTTGATGATGCAAGTACACACTGAAGGTAAAGCAGTTGTAACGGCCGGCTCCCGCGAAGCGATGGAAAATGATGTGCAGCGATTACATGAACATGGTTTATGGGCAACTCTACAAAGGGAAGATCATGGGTGAGTTCAAAGGAACACCAGCAACTGGCGATTTAACTGTTGCACTTAGCAATGATGAATTACATATTTTAATTAATTTAGTTGAACAACTTCTTGAATTATTAGGTGAGCGAAACTTCGCCCACCATTATCAATCTGATGATCCATTTGCGCAGTTAATGGCTGCGCAGTTAATGAGCATGGAACCCTTGTCTGCGCCAGAGGATCCAGTTTTAAACCGGCTGTTGCCAAATGCTTATGCAGATCCTGATGCCGCCGATGAGTTTCGTAAGTTTACGGAGCCACGGCTTCGACAGGTTAAGCAGCAACACCTACTTTATTTACGTGAGCAGTTGGTATTTCCAGTTGATCATGAGTTACCAAAAGCAGATATCGCTATTAGTGATGCTCAGCAATGGTTACTTGCCCTTAATGATTTGCGCTTGGCGCTTGCGGTTCGCCTTGAGGTAAATAGTGATACTTTTGAAAAATTCGAGTTAATGCCAGACAGTGAGCCGAAGAAATCTTTGCTAGCTGTTTACTTCTGGCTTGGTGGGATTCAGGAAAAACTCTTAGATCACCTATAAAAAAATCCGCGGCCCCCAATTGGAAGTCGCGGATTTTTACAGTTAAAAAGAAGGCTTAGTGATCGTCCTTCATTCCTTCTGCTACTGACTTCATCTTTGCAATCTTGTAGATTGTTAGACCAAATACACACTTCGCCAAAACATCTGCGATTGTGTATCCAATTTGACGATTAACGAATGCACCTGAAGAGGCAGCATTTGCTGAATCAATAATTGGTAGTAAGTATGAGATTGGGTAAACGCCCCATGTTGCGATCAAAAGCAGACGTAGGCGGCCAACAGTTGCGGCTACTCCGTCTGGCTGACGATCTAGAGACTTTGAAAGTTCTACGAATAGAACGTAAAGAATGTATAGGAAAGGAAGTGTTGACAACACACCCCAAATAATCTTGGTGTTTGTATCAGATGACATTTCTCCTGGGTAACCAAGAGCGATCATCGCTGCTGATGCTGGAACTAGGCGGTTGATCAATGAAGATGCAGCAGCCTTAGCTAGAGCAAGTACAGCAATTACCTCTACAAGTAGAAGAGGTACTGTAAGGATCCAGTCAACGTAGCGGTATGCCTCATTGAATGTTCCTTCAGCGGTTCCAACCTTTAGTGAACCATCAGCATATGAATCGCTGAATGAGTTGAAGATTCGCCAGTAGTGGTAAGCGGCGATAAAGGTAACCATTGATGACATTACTAATGCAGCACGGTACTTAGGTAGTACACGTGATTGTGAAACTAGTGTGTAGACGGTACAAGCCAACATCGATATAAGTCCGAATGAGAAGACGTTATATAGAAGTCCGTATTGACCATCTGTTAATGCAACTGATGTCATTTAAATAGCCTCCATAGGCATTTAACTTGCTCTCACCCTTTTGGGTAAAAGCCAGTGGGCTTTGCTAACTTCATATGATCGTTAGCACCGACCACCTACCCTTAGAATGCTGGTTACTGGCAGGTTGGGCAAGGCTAGACGCAGTAATTTCTCAGGAATTCTGGAAAAATTCTGGCGCTTTGAGCGTGCGGGGCCTGAAAATAGGGGGGGCTTACACTTACCTCAATGAACTCACCCTCCGCTTCAAATAATCCCGCGCCTGCCTCAAGTGCCCCAATAGGCATCTTCGATTCTGGTGTCGGCGGCTTAACTGTTGCCAGAGCGGTGATTGATCAGCTACCTGGTGAGTCAATCCTTTATGTTGGCGATACCGCCCGCGGACCATATGGCCCCAAATCTTTAGCAGAGGTTCGAAGTTATGCATTAGAGATCATGGATCAATTAGTTGCAGCCGGTGTGAAAGCAATTGTAATTGCGTGCAATACAGCCAGTGCTGCAGTTCTTCGTGATGCCAGGGAGCGTTACTCAATTCCAGTAATTGAAGTAATCGCACCAGCTGTTCGTCGAGCTGTATCGGCAAGTAGAAGTGGCAAAGTCGGTGTGATTGGCACCGCTGCCACCATTGAATCAAGTGCTTACTTAGATGCCTTTGCGGCGGCGCCTCAATTAGAGATTACATCTATCGCCTGCCCATTATTTGTGGAGTATGTAGAACGTGGTGAAACTTCCGGAGGTGCGATTACTAAGGTGGCCCAAGATTATTTAGCACCATTAATCGCAGCCAAAATAGATACCTTGGTATTGGGCTGCACCCACTATCCACTATTAACTGGTGTTATCTCATATGTAATGGGAGATGAGGTCACCTTAGTCTCCAGTGCGGAGGAGACGGCGAAGGATTTGTATCGCACCTTGGTCGAACAAAATTTGCTAAATAACTCAACCGTGCCGGTAACCCACAAGTTTGTGGCAACTGGAAATGCCGATAAGTTCAGCGCCTTAGCTCGTAGATTTTTAGGACCAGAAGTTTCATCTGTTTCTCAAAAAATTTAAATATTACATCAAAAGATATAACTAAACGGGGGTGGCGAAAATGGCACGAATTGATGGAAGAACACCGGATCAATTACGGAAAATTACCTTTACCCGTAATTGGCTAAACAACGCTGAAGGCTCAGTGTTAGTTGAGTTTGGTAATACCCGGGTCTTATGTGTCGCCTCATTTACGCCAGGAGTTCCAAGATGGTTAGTTGGAAAAGGCGCAGGTTGGATCACAAGTGAGTATGCAATGTTGCCACGAGCAACGCACACTCGTTCTGATCGTGAAAGTGTTAAAGGAAAATTAGGTGGCAGAACTCAAGAGATTTCAAGATTAGTCGGCCGCTCACTTCGTGGTGTGGTTGATATGAAGGCACTTGGTGAAAACACAATCGTGATTGACTGCGATGTATTGCAAGCAGATGGTGGCACTCGCACCGCAGCAATTACAGGTGCCTACGTTGCACTGCAAGATGCAATTACTTGGGCAAAGAGCAAGGGACATATAGCGCAAGGTGCTAATCCAATTGCGCAATCAGTAGCTGCAGTTTCAGTTGGAATAATTAATGGTGTGCCGATGCTAGATCTTTGTTATGAAGAGGATGTAACAGCAGAGACTGATATGAATATTGTTTGTACCGGCGATGGCAATTTTATAGAGGTGCAAGGCACTGCTGAAGGCAAACCATTTGATCGCTCATTATTAAATAATTTATTGGATTTAGGCACCGCTGGTTGTTTGCAATTAAGTAAATTGCAAGCTCAGGCGTTGGCATAGCTAATAAAGTAAAATTAAGTTTTATCTCAAATAGAAAGCCGTGCAATATTGCAAAGATTAGTTTTAGCAACTCATAATCAAGGCAAAATTCATGAGTTTGAAAGATTACTGTCTGAACATGCAAGTGAAATTCAAGTTTTAGGTTTAAGTGATTTTCCAGATCTGCCAGATGTTGCAGAGACTGGGAAAACCTTAAGTGAGAATGCTTTTCTAAAATCGCGAGCGGTCGCAAAATTTACCAATTTGCCCGCATTAGCCGATGACAGTGGTTTGTTTGTAGATTATTTAAATGGCGCTCCCGGAATTTATTCGGCGAGATTTGCCGGATACCAGGGCCAAAATGCGAACGAGCGAGATCGGCTAAACATCGAACGATTACTAAAAGAACTTCGAAGTGTTCCAAAAGCTAACCGCAAGGCACAATTTAACTGCGCAGTAGCTTTTACCAATCCAAATTTAGATTTTGAAGTTCAAGAGATTGGCACACTTTCAGGTGAAATAGCCGAAGCAGCGATTGGTGATTCTGGATTCGGTTATGACAGCCTTTTCATCCCACAGGGTTTTGAGCAAACACTTGCACAACTTGGAGCAGGGGTGAAGGACAGGATTAGCCATCGTGGGCTGGCAATGCGCGCAATCGTGCCTTCCCTAAGCAAGCATCTGTAATTGCTCATGTATCCTTATCACTAAGAGTTTTTTAAAAAACCTCATCTCGACAAATGTCAGGTAACTGATTCAACTAAGTAAGGGAGTAAATAAGTGGCTGCAAAGAAAACTGCACGCAAGGCGCCAAAAAAAGCTGTTAAGAAAGCTGCAAAGCGTTCAACTGCTAAGCGCTCAACAGCTAAAAAGAGCACTGCTCGCAAAGTTGTTAAAAAGAGTGCAAAGCGTAAGTCAAGTACGAAATCTGCAACTTACAAAGTTCCACCAGTTCCACTAGGTGGTTCATCTCGTTCATCAGTTTCAACTATTTCAACAACACCAAAACCGGCGACAGGTTCTTACGCTTCATCTAAGAAGAGTAATTCTTCTTCAGGCTCGAATAATAAAGTTTTAATCGCTGTTATGTTGGGAATTGCAATTTTAGCAATCGCAGTAATTGCTAGAGGTTCATCAAGTGATGAGTCCACAACAGTTACTCCAACACCTGTGGCTTCAGAATCGGCAACACCACTTCCAACAGATTCAGAATCAACTGCGCCACTTGCTGCACATGAGGCACCAACAAAGATTGTTGCTCAGTACACAAGCACAGGCGCAACTGTGTTCTGGAAATCTCCAGAGACTGCCACTGAAGGCATTACTGGTTACAACCTAGAACTTCGTGCAGGTAATTCAAGTGAGTGGAAATTGGTTGCAACAACACCAGCTACTCAATTCTCACAAGACATTACAAAATCTGGAACAGATAGTTGGGCGCAGGTTAAGGTCTCAACCGTTTATTCAGATGGCGTAGTTGTTGCTGGAAAAATCTTCGGATTGCCAGGCAGCTGGGAATAAATAAAAAATAAAATTAATAATCCTCATCGAGAAATTGATGGGGATTATTTTTTTAAAGATTTATTTTGTTGGTTTGATTAAGACTTCTAAGATCGCCGCAACGTAAGCATCTGAACCAGTCGGACTTAAATGCACGCCATCTGGTGCAAACAACTCAGGCTTACCATTTGAGATTCGATCCCAATCAATTAATTTTACATTTGCATAATTAGCAGCAACGGAGGCAATAATTTTATTGTTCTCTTCTCGCCACGGTCTTGGAACTGCAGTATTGACTACAATAATTTGCGGCTGACTTTTTATGGTTTCAAAAATTTTAGTTACAGTTTCTAAAGATAATTTGTTGTTATTTCCCAGGTTAAAAACAATTGGTGATTCTGGGACGGAAAGTTGATCCACGCCAACTGCTGCTAACAACTCTGGGGCTTGCCGGCCAACCCTGGCGTTAATTAGTGAGATGTGAACCTGTTTTTCCAACTTTGCCCGGATTCCTAAAATAACCGAATCACCAGTGACCCAAACACCAGTTGTGCTTGCTAAATCCTGGGTTGATTCGGTGCTTTCAGTCGACTCCTCTAATAATTGCGCAGCTAGTAAATCTGCTTTATTGATAGCTTGTGCTGAGATTGAGGCGGAAACGGCAATTAAGCTAAAAATTGAAATAAAAATATAAGACTTATGGCGCAGCTGCACTCTTGGCGCGCGATATTTAATGCCGCGAATCCAGTTTTGAATGTTTCCTTGTCTAAATGGAATTTCAATCCAGCGCAATGAAATATCAGCAAGTGCCAAAACAAGTAAGACTCTGGCTAGATAGAGCGCCCAAGTTTGCCCAGTTAAATCAACAGATGGTCTGGTAACTTGAAATACAACCCAGTGCCAAATGTATATTCCATAGCTTCGCTGTCCGATCCATGTAAATGGCGCAGAGCTAATAATTGGGGCAAATCTTGATGCTGGATGCACCAAGGAGATAATTACTAGGCAACCAAATATGCCTGCTAGCGGGAATGCGATTTTATACAAAGTAGCGTTGTTTTCATCAATAAATAAAAAGGTAGCAATTAAACCAATTAAGCCAGCAACACCAATCCCATCAATTACATCCTGCGCCCGCTTTTCAATATTGGCGCTCAGGTTCTGCGGTATCCAACTGACTGCAAGAGCTGAGCCAAGGAATAGGCCCAAGCTGTGAGTATCAGTTCCGAAGTAAATATGACTTACTTGTTGTGAGTTAGCGGCATCTAATTGAAGTGAAACAAAAAATAATGCAAAGCCAGAGAACATTGCAATTGCTAAGGCGGCGCGAGCAACATTTGCCTTACCAAAGTACTTAAGGACTGTTAGAAGGATTATTGGCCAGATTAAATAAAACTGCAGCTCAACTGCAAGTGACCAGGTGTGCTGAAGCAATGGCGGGCGACCAATACTTTCAAAGTAATCCTGATGGCGAGCAACTAGAGCCCAGTTCATAGAACCAGTTAAGGCGTAAGGCAGATCTGTTAAAAATCGCTTGATCGCTTCGGGCGCCCAAACACCAATAAAGATAATGGTGCTAAATACCATAAACAAAAATCCCGGATATATGCGGCGAAGTCTGGCCCAGTAAAAAGCGCGCAAATCAAGTGCGCTGGACTTGTTAATTGAATCAAGAATTAATCGCGTAATTACGTAACCGGAGATTACAAAAAATAGATCTACTCCTAAAAACCCACCAGGTAGCCAAGAAATACCAAGGTGGTAAAGCACAACGGCAGTAACTGCAATTGCCCGCAGGCCATCGATTGAGGCGATATGTCGAATAGGCTTGTCAGTACTCATACTTTTAATCTGGTTAGTAACTAAAAAAAGTTACGAATTATTTCTTTTTCTTCGCTGAAGCTTTCTTCTTTTCAGCCACTTGCCTGCGCGCAGCAGCAGCTGCATCTTGTCTACCTTTACCAGAAACAAAAGTTTTACCAGTTGGCTGGTTAGCAGCATCTAAGTTGGCGTTAATATCCATTTGAAGTTCAGACAATCGATCGAATGCATGTTGTAATTTTTGGCGAGTTTGCGCGATGGCCTGCTCAGCAGCATTTAGTGATGCATTTTGGCTACGGTGTAATCGCTCTGCCTCTGATATCGCAGTAGATAACCAACTACGGTAATCAACAATTCTCGTAGCAGCGTCTTGAATCAACTTTTGAGATTCGCGGCGAGCAGCAGATGTTAATTGTGATGCCTCACGAGCAGAATCATTTAGATTCTTTTCGGCTTCAGCCTCAGCGCTAGAGCGAAGCTCATCAGCATCTGCTTCAGCGGCTTGTAGGTACTTACGGCCACGAGTTTCAGCAGCAGTCAAAATTGCCTTCGCCTTACTTTCAGCAGACTCTAATTTTTCTTTCACTTCACGAGTTGACTCATTAACAATTTTTTGGGCTGCGCTATTTGCTTTGGCTTCACGTGCCTGCGCAGATTTAATAATGGTCATGGCAGTTTCAGTCGCCAGGATTTCAAACTCTTCTTTAGTTAAAGAGGTAATGTCGCGGCGAGCGCGCATGTCACTTAATTGTGATTCAAGTTGGCGAATTCGCTCTAAAGCATTCGCAGCAGGAGCTGGTGCATCAGAGCTTTCGCCCTTGAAGCCAACCCAAGATAAAAAATTCTTCTCTGCCATGACGTAATCCTTTCGCGAAATTTAAGTTAAAACAAGGGTGATCTAAATGGAGCTAATCTGTTTACAATCTAAGTGAGGTGAGAACCTCGTTGCAACGATCATTGCAACCTTGCTGTAAACATTGTGCGGAAGGTGGGACTTGAACCCACACGCCGAAGCACAGGTTCCTAAGACCTGCGTGTCTGCCATTTCACCACTCCCGCAATTTCACCCATCTATAAAGAGTGGGTAAGGGGGCAAGATTACGGTGCATTGGGCATCAGTGCCAAACCCTCACCCTTGTTAAAGGTAGCAACGGGTAACCTTGCTCAAATGAGTGAATCTTCAGCACAAGCGCTGGTTCAAAGCGCAATCGCTGATGCCTTAAAACGAGTGATTGCAGCGGGTGAGATTAACGCCCAACTGCCTAGTGAGATTAATTTAGATCGACCTAAAAATCGCGATCATGGTGATTACGCAACCTCAGTTGCACTAGCGCTCGCAAAATCATCTGGCTTAGCACCGCGCGCAGTTGCGCAATTAATCGTTAAGTCATTAACTGATAATGACCTATTAAGTAAAGCCGGTATTAGCAAGGTTGAAATTGCCGGACCGGGTTTTATTAACATAACTCTAAATAATGCCTCACAAGCAGCGGTTGTAATTGAAATATTAAATAAAGCTAAAAAATTTGGAAATGGTGAGTGGCTTAAAGGTAAGAAAGTTAATTTAGAATTTGTTAGCGCAAATCCAACTGGACCACTTCATTTAGGACATACTCGCTGGGCAGCGGTCGGCGATGCATTAGGTCGGGTGCTTACTGCAGCTGGTGCAGATGTTTCTCGTGAATTTTATATAAATGATCGCGGTAATCAGATGGATCTATTTGGCGCATCAATTCGGGCAGTTGCGTTAGGCCAGGATCGGCCAGCTGATGGCTATCACGGTGAGTACATAATTGATCTAGCAAATGAGATTGTAAAGAGTAATCCTGAGTTTTTAAAACTTGCAGAGGATGCGGGCATTAACGCCTTTCGCGATGCTGGTTACAAATTGCAATTGGCACAGCAACAGCAGGTGCTTAGTGATTTTGGTACCCATTTTGATACCTGGTTTTCAGAGAAGTCACTTTATGAAAATGATTTTTTCACTCATTCATTAGATAAGTTAAAGAGTCAAGGTCATGTATTTGAACTAGATGGGGCAACCTGGCTTCGCACAACTGATTTTGGTGATGATAAAGATCGCGTAATTATTAAATCAGATGGCTCCTTCGCTTATTTTGCCTCCGATACTGCTTACTATGTAAGCAAGCGAGAGCGCGGATTTAATCTTTGTATTTACATGTTAGGCGCCGATCATCATGGTTATGTTGGAAGAATCAAAGCAATTGCGGCTTGCGCCGGTGATGATCCAAAATTAAACATCGAAACTTTAATTGGTCAGATGGTAAAAATTATCGAAGGTGGCGAAGAGTTAAAACTTTCAAAAAGAGCTGGCACTATTATTACTTTAGAAGAGTTGGTTGAAAAAGTAGGCGTTGATGCTGCCCGCTATACATTAATTAGATATCCAACTGATACACCAATGGTGATGGATGTTGATTTACTTCGCAAAAATACTAATGAAAATCCGGTTTACTACGTGCAGTACGCACATGCTCGTATCTGTGCAGTACTTAGAAATGCAAAAGATTTAGGAATTTCATATGGCCTAAAACAATTTAACTCTGAGCTACTAACTCATGAGCGTGAGCGAGAGTTAATTGGTTTACTTGCAGAATTTCCTAGAGTGGTTCAAGGTGCGGCATTAATGCGTGAGCCACATCGGATTGCAAGATATGCCGAGGAGTTAGCTGGGGTTTATCACCGCTTCTATAACGACTGCCGAGTTTTACCTATTGGTGATGAGAAAAGCTCAGATTTAAACTCTGCTCGAGCAACGCTCTCATTAGCTACAGCGCAAGTAATCAGCAATGCTTTAGATTTGCTTGGTGTTAGCGCTCCGGAGAAGATGTAATAAATCATGAGTTATCCAACCTCACTGTTTTCCGCTAACTTAAAATTCGATAATTCACCTGTTGATCTAACTCAAAATGATTTCAGTGGCGTTTTATCAATCGCTGGCTG
>CAITID010000024.1 GCA_903892335.1 uncultured Actinomycetes bacterium | reverse complement strand
GTAACTTAAGTAGCGGCGTTCAGCTGCTTGAAACTCTGATGTTTTAAAGTTTTTCAAAAGAGCGCACTCGCTAGTTGGCCACGGGCTTTAACTAATCTTGGATCTGCTGGATCTACTAAATTAAATAATCCAAGCAGATGAGCTTTTGCCTTATCTCGATCCTCTGCGCTAAAACTCTTTACCGCTGAAATCAATCGATTAAAGGCGGCCTCGTAATCACCTTGGGCAATTTCAATATCAGCACACATCAATTGTGATGTTAAATCATCAGCTTTTGAACTTTTTAAAGTTAATGCAAAATCTAAACCATTAATCCGGTTCATTAAATCTGCTTGCGCCAGTCCAATAGTTGCAACTGGATCATTTGGTTTGCGCTTTAGCCATGCCTGGTAAGCCGCTTTAGCAGCAGCGTAATCACCCTTCTCCATGGCAGCGTATGCCGCCTCCTCTTCTGGCTCCATTGGAGTTTCAACAACTGCTGAGTTTTCTGGGGCGCTACCAATACCTTTACCAGCGGCAAGTTCTAGTAGTTTATTCATTACTAAGCGCACTTGATCAAGTGGTGGCACAGATTCAAAGAGTGGAATCATTTGTTCTTGAATTATTGCAATTGCAACCGGCACAGATTTAACCTGAAGTGCTTGGGCAACTGCTGCTTGCGTATCAACATTGACTGTGCCAAGTAGCCAGCTGTTCTTATCAGCACTTTCAAGCTTTCCTAAGATCTCAAGTATCTCTTTAGCCTGTGCGCTCCGCGGTGACCAGCAGAGTAAAACAACCACCTTGTTATTTGATTCCTTAACAAACTCAGCAACTAAATTTGCTTGAGTTACCGCTTTGCCGTAAGCCAGATCCGCCTGCCCCGCAGCGGGTGCTTTTAGCGAACTTAAATCGAAGGCGTTACCAAATTTATTATTTGGCAATCCCGCAAACTGGTTGTTACTCATTTATTAAGTATGACTCCTGAATCCATCCGATACGGCAGTACTTTTTCAATGTAATCCTGCGTGGCAAAATCTAGTCCAACATCGCGGCCTAACTTCTCACCTAAGTACCAGCGATTCTCAAGTACTTCATGAAATAACTGAGCTGGCTCTACTCGACCCTTTAGTTCATCAGGCACTTGATTTACTACGCGACGAAAGACATCACTGAGCCATTGTTTAACAGCGATGGCATGTGGCGTACTTGGTGCAAACTCACGCGCTTTGTATCGATCATATGAGGCAAGTAAACGCTTGGCTTGTAGCTCCTCCGCTTTAAGACCCATTAATTCTTCTAATCTATTTGCGTGATAGCGGGCTGCAACTAATTTTGGTTGGAATTTAAGAACACCTTTTTCACCCTCGGTTGTCACCTCAACCTCTTCAACTGCAAAACCTAAATCTTGTAAGGAACGCATTGCCCGCTCTACTGCTTGCCGATCTGCGGCATCTAATATCTGTGGCTCCTTAAGCATCGCCCAAAGCCGGCGATATCTTTTAATTACACCTTCACTTGCTCGGACTGGATCCATATCTGCTTGCAGAACGCCGGCCGAAGATAAATCATCTAACTCACCAGCAACATTTACCAGAGCCAGCTCTAAATCATGTTCGCGCTGGCCATTACTTAAACTCTTTTGAAACTCACCAGTTTCAGCATCTACTAAGTAGGCAGCAAACTCATCAGCATCTCGCCGGAATAAGGTATTTGATAAAGAACAATCACCCCACCAAAACCCAAGTAAGTGCATTCGCACCAATAACAAAGCTAAGGCATTTGCCATATTTAAAACTTCAGCTGGTGTTACCGATCCACTTAAAATTACTCGGTATGGAAGTGAGTACGGCAGATACTTTGTAACTAGCGCTGCTGGTAACTCATTGCCATCTTTATCTAATCTGCCCTCAATAACAGCAACTGGCTCAACGCAAGGTGCACCTCGTTGATTTAATTCGCGCAGTAGTGAGTACTCTCGATTAGCGAACTCAGAGTTAGTCTCTTTAATTGCAAAG
>CAITID010000023.1 GCA_903892335.1 uncultured Actinomycetes bacterium | reverse complement strand
AGGCCACCTGCTTCATATGAAAATGAGCGGTGCGTTAATGCAAGTTGTAGCAACTCATCCTTAACCGAAATTCCGAGTTGCTCGGTCAGGCGAGAGTACAGATTAAACCTCTAGAACTTGGCGACGGTTGTAAGTTCCACATGTTGGGCACGCAGTGTGCTGCAACTTTGGAGATTGACACTGTTCACATGTTGCTAGATTTGCAGGAGTTGTCTTCCACATGCTTCGACGTGAGCGAGTGCGTGCTCGCGACATTTTTCGCTTTGGTACTGGCATGATCAGGACTCCTTTAAAGAAAGTTTTTTAGTAGCTACTCAAACTCCCAGTAGCAGGTGAGAATTATCTAGGAAAAATGCGATCTTGTAAAAACGTGCCTTAACGCCTGCGTAAATCTAGAGATTTAAACCTTTTAGGCCGGCCCATCTTGGATCCTCCGGGTTATGGGCGTGATCTTCGGGCAAATTAATCCACTTCTCACCGCACCCTTGGCAAAGTCCAGGACACTCATCACTGCACAATGGATTAACCGGTAAATTTAAAATTACCGCATCTCTAATTGGCAGCTCTAAATCAATCTCATCACCAATCATAAAAGTTAATTCATCCGCCTCTAAATCAATATCTTTTTTCTCATCTCGCTTTGAAAAAGTTTTAGCACCCTTCTTGCCCTTTTCTGCTGCCCTGCTAGCTGCAGTTTCATAATAGAAAAGTTCGGTAAATGCTTCATCAATTGGCCAAGTAATTGGATCAAGGCAGCGCCCACACTCACCAGTTGCCACCGCAGTAATCTCACCAGTTGCGAGCACTCCCTCATCAACTGAGGTTATGCGAAGCTCAACTTCGATGCTCTCATCTGGTTTTATTGCGAGTAAATCAACACCCAACGGTTCAGAAAGTACAAGTGATAATTGGTACTCACGCATCTCACCTGCGCGATGCGGTAAGTCATGGGTGTTAAAGATAAAGACCGATCTGGCCATTTACTTACCTATCTTTAATATCAGATAAAGCGTGCTTTGGGTCAGCGCCAGCAAGTTTTTCCCGACCACGGCTGATGACATCCAAAGTCTTATTCAAGATAACCTCTAAGTTAGCTAATCGAGAATCGATGTATGCCTCGATCTCTTCCTTATCTCGCATGCCTTCAGCCGTTGCATCTGCAATAATTTTGACAGACTCTTTCTTGGCAGCTGAAACAATTGCGGTTTGCTCTACCAATCTGGAAACCTCATCGCGAGCCTGGGCAATAATTGAATCAGCTTGTTGATTAGCACTTTCAATAATTTCAGATTGCTGGCGCAAAATTGTAATTGCCTTCGCTAAATCATTGGGAAAAGAGGATTTGATACCTTCTAATAAATCCAGTATCTCACCGCGATTAACCACACAAGAAGCAGAAAGTGGAACGGAACGAGCCTCTTCTACGGCAGCAATTGCCGCCTCGATATTCTCAATTACATCCATGATCTCTCCTTTTTAAAGTAGCAAAACCGGTTAAGCATTCTTTATAACTCTAGATTTTAACTTACTAACAATAGCCGCTGGTATATATGCTGAAACATCCCCGCCATTACTTGCTATCTCCTTTACAAGGGATGAGGATAAAAACGAATGTGAGGGCGCAGTGGCCATAAAGAGAGTTTCCACTCCCTGTAATTGCAGGTTAATTTGGCTCATCTGCAGTTCATAATCGAAATCACTTACCGCCCGTAATCCCTTCACGATTGTGTTGATCTGATTTGATTTACAGTAATCAACTAATAGGCCGCTCCAAGAATCTACCGAAACATTTGCAAACTTGCCGGTGACCTCTTTGATCATTTCAATTCTCTCTGGCACCGTAAACAACGAGCTTTTAGTTTGATTTACCAGTACCGCAATTACTACCTCATCAAATAAAGAGCTTGCTCGCGCAATAATATCTAGATGCCCATTTGTGATTGGATCAAAGGATCCTGGACACACAACACGTTTCATAAGTTAAACGCTAGCAAGTAATTGGCAAGATCGCCATTCTTACCCATAAATCTAAATTATTGACTATGCGATCCGTAGTGAATTGCCCCTTGACCATATGAACGCACCTTCACCTCTTGCAATCCATCTGGCCAGGTGAACGCAGCGCCTTTGGCATCTCGCTCAATTGCAATTACGCCAAATTTTCCAAGCAAATTGCTACTTAGTATTTTCTTTAATATTTTTTCAATTTCAGTATTTGAAACATCATAAGGTGGGTCTAAGAAAATGATTTCAAACTGCTTATTTGCTAAATGATTAATGTATTCAAAGGTAGAGGTTTCATGAACCTTAAATTTTCCTAGATTTGGCTGATTTAATAAGAGTGCAAAGTTTTTTTCACACACCTGCGCACTTTCAGAGTTGCTCTCAACAGATTCAACTAAGCCAGCGCCTCGAGATAAGGCTTCAACACCAACTGCGCCTGATCCAGCAAATAGATCTAAAAAGTGCAAGCCATCTAGAGTGCCAAAGGTTGATATCAAAGATGAGAATAATCCCTCTCTTGCTCGATCAGATGTTGGCCGAGTAATTGATGGTGGTGAAAATAGTTTTCGCCCTTTTCCAAGGCCGGCAATAATTCGCATACTCATGATTTATCCATAAAGGCCGATGATTCTTGATCTTTTAATTTGGCAACTTCTGCCAGCAACTCTGGATGCTTTGAAAGTGATGGATCTGATTTAAGTAAAGCCAAAGCATCCTCTCTAGATTTCTCAATTAATTCCTCATCGCGCAAGACCCGCAGCAAGCGTAAATGAGATTTTCCACCTGATTGAGCCGAGCCCAAAACATCACCCTCCTTGCGCTGCTCTAAATCAATTCTGGCTAACTCAAAGCCATCTAATGTTTGGGAGATTGCAATTAAGCGTTCCATGCTCTGTGTTTGTTCTGCTGCTGCTGTAACTAATAAACAAAGTCCTGGCACACTACCGCGGCCAACTCGACCACGTAGTTGATGTAATTGAGATACGCCAAAGCGCTCTGCATCCATAATCACCATCATTGAAGCATTTGGCACATCAACGCCAACCTCAATTACAGTCGTTGCAACCAGAACATCGATGGCACCGCTTGAAAATGCTGCCATTGTTTGATCTTTCTCTTCACTACTTTGCCGCCCATGCAACATCGCAATCTTTAAACCTTTTAGTGCACCGCTAGCCAGTTCAGGTGCTAACTCTTCAACAGCGCTCATGTTTTGATTATCTAAAAACTCTTCACCTAAGAGTTGTGCGGCGCGAATTTCACGCTCACTCAACTTCTTATCTGGATTAATAATTCGCGGTGCAACTATGTAAACCTGGTGTCCTTTTCCTACCTCCTCGCGAACTCTCTGCCAAGCCCGTTCTAAGTAATGAGGTTTTTCTAACACTGGAATTAAATGAGTTTGAATCGGAGTTCGCCCACCAGGTAGCTCTCGCAGGGTTGAGATATCTAAATCACCAAAGACTGTCATTGCCACAGTTCTAGGAATTGGTGTTGCAGTCATAACTAAAAGATGTGGTGGCTGCTTTGCCTTCATGCGAAGTGCATCACGCTGCTCAACACCAAACCGATGTTGTTCATCAACTACGACCAAACCTAGATCAGAAAATGCAACGCCATCAGAAATAAGTGCGTGTGTGCCAATCACAATTCCAGTTGTGCCACTGGCCAACTTTGCATGCACCTCTCGTTTTGCGGATGCGCTCATAGATCCAGTTAATAACTCCACTGAGGTTGTGATCTCACCTGCTTGCAAAGTTCCAGAATCTGCTAACTCACCTAGTAATTTCTTAATAGTTCTAAAATGTTGTTGCGCTAACACCTCAGTCGGCGCTAACAACGCGGCCTGCCCACCAGAATCAACCACCGATAACATGGCGCGTAAGGCAACAACAGTTTTACCTGATCCCACCTCACCTTGTAGTAATCGATGCATTGGATACTTATTTGAAAGATCCTTTTCAATCTCAGCATTTACTAATTCCTGACCGGCTGTGTATTTAAAGGGTAATTTCTCCT
>CAITID010000022.1 GCA_903892335.1 uncultured Actinomycetes bacterium | reverse complement strand
TCATCTGGTCGCACAATTATTCGACCACCAGATAATCCTTTGCCTACATAATCATTGGCATCACCAAATAAACGCAGAGTTAAACCAGATGGAATAAAGGCACCAAAAGATTGACCAGCAGAGCCATGCAAGGTGACATCTACGGTATTAGCTGGCAAGCCAACTCCACCAAATTTTCTAGTTATTTGCGCGCCAAGCATTGTTCCCACAGTTCGATTTACATTTCTAACTGGTAACTCAATTTTTACTGAATCTGCCTTTTCCAGTGCATTCTTAGCTAACTCAATTAATTTATTATCCAAAGCGTTCTCAAGGCCATGATCTTGAACGGTGGTATTTTTTCGCTCAGTAGAATCAGAAGGTGAAAGCAATAACGGAGCAAGATCTAAACCAGCAGCCTTCCAATGTTCAACTGCTTTTCTAGTTTCCAATAACTCAACCTGGCCTACCGCCTGCGCTAAAGTTTTAAAGCCTAATTCTGCAAGTAACTCACGAACTTCTTGCGCTATGTATTCAAAGAAAGTTTCCACAAACTCAGGTTTACCAGTGAACTTCTTACGCAGTTCAGGATTTTGGGTGGCAACACCAACTGGGCAAGTATCTAAATGACATACTCGCATCATGATGCAACCAGATACAACAAGTGGAGCAGTTGCAAAACCAAACTCTTCTGCGCCAAGTAAGGCAGCGATTAAAACATCTCGGCCTGTTTTCATTTGGCCATCTACTTGAACAACAATTCGATCCCGCAATCCATTTAACATCAAGGTTTGTTGAGTTTCAGCTAATCCAAGCTCCCATGGCGCACCTGCATGCTTTAATGATGTTAATGGCGAAGCGCCAGTTCCACCATCATGGCCAGAGATTAAAACAACATCTGCGTGAGCTTTACTTACTCCTGCAGCAACTGTTCCTACACCAACTTCTGCAACTAATTTCACGTGAATCCGTGCTTGGTTATTTGCATTTTTTAAATCATGAATTAACTGAGCCAGATCTTCAATTGAATAAATATCATGATGTGGTGGTGGTGAAATCAAACCAACACCCGGTGTTGAATAGCGAACCTTTGCAATCCATGGATAAACCTTGTTACCTGGCAACTGCCCGCCCTCACCAGGCTTAGCACCTTGGGCCATTTTGATTTGAATATCTTCAGCATTAACTAAGTACTCACTCGTTACACCAAATCGCCCACTTGCTACCTGCTTAATCGCAGATTTACGTGAATCTCCATTTGCATCAGGAATATTACGTGCTGGATCTTCACCGCCCTCACCAGTATTTGATTTTCCGCCAAGACGGTTCATCGCAATAGCTAATGTTTCATGAGCCTCTTGCGAGATTGAACCGTAGGACATCGCACCTGTAGCAAATCGCTTAAGAATTTCTGTAGCTGGTTCAACCTCATCAATTGAGATTGGTTTTCTTACTCCGGTTTTAAACTCAAATAGACCACGCAGCGTCATTAGTGCTTTAGATTGGTCATCAACGGATTTTGTGTATTGTTTAAAAATATCAAATCTTTTATTCCGAGTTGCGTGTTGTAATTTAAAGACGGTCTCTGGATTAAATAGGTGTGGCTCACCTTCGCGGCGCCATTGATACTCACCGCCAATTTGTAATCTCTTACTTCCTGGAATCTCTCCCCCTGGCGGATAAGCAATATGGTGTCGCTTGATTGTCTCTTGAGCGATTACATCAATTCCAACGCCACCTAGTCTTGAGGTTGCTCCAACAAAATACTCATCCACAAACTCTTTAGACAATCCAATAGCCTCAAAGATTTGGGCGCCGGTATAAGAAGCAATGGTGGAAACTCCCATTTTTGACATTACTTTTAGGACACCTTTACCGAGTGATTTAATTAAATTGCGCACCGCTTTTTCTGGTGTTATTCCAGTTATAACACCTTGTCGAACTAGATCTTCCGCACTCTCCATAGCAAGGTATGGATTCACAGCAGCGGCGCCAAAACCGATTAACAGTGCCACATGATGAACTTCGCGAACCTCACCTGACTCAACTATTAAACCAACCTTGGTCCGAGTTTTCTCTCGGATTAAATGATGGTGCACTGCAGAAGTTAGTAATAGAGATGGAATTGGCGCATTTTCAGCATCGCCATCTCGATCTGACAAGATAATTATTCGAGCACCTTGCGCTATTGCCTCCGAAACTTCTGCACGTATCTCCTTTAAACGATTACTTAGTGACGTGCCCCCACCAGCGATTGGGAAAAGTCCCCGAACCACATGTGATGAAAAACCAGGATGATCACCATCGGCGTTAACGTGAATTATTTTTGCTAATTCATCATTATCTATAACTGGAAATTGCAATGAAATTTGACGACATGAAGATGGTCCTGGATCTAGCAGATTATGTTCTGGACCAATGGAGCCACCTAATGATGTAACTAACTCTTCTCGGATTGCATCTAGTGGTGGATTAGTTACTTGAGCAAATAGCTGGGCAAAGTAATCAAATAGCAATCTAGATTTTGCTGAAAGTGCGGCAATTGGCGTATCTGTTCCCATTGAACCAAGTGGCTCTGCGCCATTTTTTGCCATTGGCGTGATGATGATGCGCAGCTCCTCCTCTGTGTAACCGAAAGCGCGTTGGCGGCGAAGCACAGATGAGTGTGGGTAAACAATATGCTCACGAGCAGGTAAATCACTTAAGCGAACTAAACCACCATGCAACCATTCGCTGTATGGCGCAGCAGTTGTTAAGGACTCTTTGATTTCATCATCTTCAATAATTCGACCTTGCGCAATATCTACTAAAAACATCCGGCCTGGTTGCAATCTGCCTTTGCGAATAATTTTCTCAGGGGCAATATCTAAAACACCTGCCTCTGAAGCTAGAACTACTAAACCATCATCAGTTACCCAAAACCTTGAAGGGCGCAAACCATTTCGATCTAACACCGCACCTATTTGACGACCATCAGTAAATGTCACACATGCCGGTCCATCCCATGGCTCCATCAGCGCTGCATGAAATGCGTAAAAATCTTTTCGCCCTTGATCCATCGTTGCATGATTTTCCCAAGCCTCTGGAATCATCATCAAAATTGAGTGTGGCAATGTTCGACCGCCCAAATAAAGAAGTTCAAGAACTTCATCAAAGGATGCAGAGTCACTACCCGCAGGATCAACAATTGGAAATAACCGTTTTAAATCTCCCGGAATTAAATCACTTTGCAGCAAACTTTCACGCGCCCGCATCCAATTTCGATTTCCTTTAACAGTATTTATCTCACCATTGTGAGCAATAAATCTGTATGGATGTGCAAGTGGCCAAGAAGGAAAAGTGTTTGTAGAAAATCTACTA
>CAITID010000021.1 GCA_903892335.1 uncultured Actinomycetes bacterium | reverse complement strand
TTTAATGGCAACAGCCAGACCGACTGCAGTTGCTAGAGCATTAATTAAAAGTGTTAATGCCAAATCTTGGGTTAGATCACTTGCCATAAAGCCAGAGCCAACAACGGCTAAGGCAAGGAGGGCAGTTGCTATGAACTCAGCGGCCGGTGCCCTTAGATTGCGCATAATTCTGCCTCGCCTTCGGTGTTAAAAAATCTCTGTGAGAATAGTAAATGCGGCCAAGAAAAATAGAAGGTATGCAAAGCCCTTCTTTAGATGAACAGCAGGTAAAGCCGGGGCTAATTTTGAAGCAAAAGAGGCGGTGATAATTGCAGCTATTGCGATGATGACTGGATATTGCCAATTGATTTGCGGCCATTGCTCGTATTTAACTAAGAAGGCGGTTGCGCAGTTAAGTGCGATTATCAGAAGTGAGGTGCCGGCAGCTTTATTGGTGGGTGTGTGAAAGAAGATAATCAAAACTGGAATTGCAACAAAGCCGCCACCGACTCCGAATAAACCAGTTAGTGCTCCAATCACTAAGGACAGAAGCAGTAATGCCAGATTTGAGATCTTGCGCTCTGGATTATTGGTTATGGGTGAAGTAAGCATTGATGAGGCAGCGCCAATTAAGACAAGTGCGAAGCCAATTAAGATAACTTGATCTGAGAATAAATCTGCAACTGAGCCAAGGCCAACATTTGTTAGCAGGCCAAGTGCCCAGATAATTACCGCCTCTTTTATTAAAACATCTTGTGATTTAAATTTTGGAATTAGCCCTGAGATGGCAGTAACTAATACAACGGCAAGGGCGGCAGTAGTTGCTTGCAGTGGCGTGAAATCAAAGAGGTAAACCAAAATCGGTACTGTGACCATAGCGCCACCGGCGCCAATTAAGCCAAGGACGCTGCCGATAAATACCCCACTTGCTAGTGCGGAAATAATTAAGGCGCTACTCATACCTGCATGCTTCCATAAAAAAACCACCCTTGGCGGGTGCCAAGAGCGGTTTGATTAACTTTTATTTAAGCTATTAGTTAGCCCAGAAAAGTAATGTTCCAACATTTGGCCCAAAATCTGCGCCGTTATGCAAGAGTGCAAAGATGATTAATGCTGCGCCAGCTAGGGATAGGTTCTTAAAGAAGCTGATGGTCTCATTTTGCTTAGCGGTGGCATCACTTTCTTTCCAGAAAGCATGCATAAGAAATGCGGTTGGAATTAGGAAAGCTGCGATTAGAAGTGCACCTAGATCAGCGAAGAAGCCAAGAACTATGTAAGCACCACCAAGAACGATCATCGCTCCTGATACATAGACTGATGCCTTAGCAAATGGCACCTTTTTGTATTGGGCGTAACCTGTCATCGCACTGCTTTTTGCAAAGTGAGCGATTCCGGAGTTGATAAAGATCAACGCGAAAAGAACTCGGCCAACTAATAAAACCACATCGGTGAAAGAGATATCCATAACCATCCTTAAATTAGAGGATCTAGTTCGATCCGCTTACCTACAAGGTAGGGCAGATTAGTTGAAGTTTCAACCAATATTGGGGTGTGTCTGGGTTTATACCCACGGGTAGTAGCGGCTTGACCACTGTCGGAGGTTGTGAGTATCTTTCGAACATATGTTCGATAAGAGTATAAATACAAATCGGGTACTAGCGCCAGAGGGTGAACCAATCGAGTTCATCTACCAAGGCCACCACTTTCATATCCATGCCATCACATCAAGGTGGAGTGAATCAGGTGGTTGGTGGAATCGAATTAGTGATGGCAATACACATGCAGATACACATGCTGATTTAAAGGTTGATGATCAAGCACGTGCTGTGTGGCGAGTAGAGGCGGCGCCAGTAGGAGCAGTTGCCACCTTTGAGATAGAACTAGATGAGGTAACTGGCAATTGGCGAATTCGCCCAACATCTCGTGCCAGTTAACTTTACCCACCTGCGAACTTGCAGTGGTTACTCATTTAAGTACGGCACAGCAACTGCAGATCAATTAGTAGAACGCGCAGCCCAATTTGGTATGCAATCACTTGCCTTAACTGATCGCGACAATATGGCCGGTGCTATCAGGTTTGTGCAAGCTTGCGAGAGTGCATCAGTTAAACCAATCCTTGGTATCAACTTAAGTTTTTTACAACCAAAGTATCGAATCACATTATTAGCAAGTGGTGATGGTGGGTTACCAGCGCTATACCGATTGTTAACTGCAGTTAATTTTGCCGGTGGCCTACTTACGCATGAGATCCTTCAGCAAAACTTTGATTACAGTAAAAAGTTGCTGGTAATGCATGGCCCAGAATCCCAGCTTGCGGTCGCAATTAGCGCTCGCCAGTTAACTCAAGCTTTATCAATTTTTAACTCAACTAAAGATTACTTTTTAAAGCAGGGCATCGAGGTACTTTCTCATCGCATTCGTGGGGACGGTCCACTCTCCACACCATTTGCCGCTCGAATG
>CAITID010000020.1 GCA_903892335.1 uncultured Actinomycetes bacterium | reverse complement strand
TGAGCCTTGTACTCATCAATTTGAGTATTTGAAAGATCTCTGCACTTTCCGTCATAACCAGGTGCTTGATTATTTTTCATCTGCACTTGTCTGCGCTCTTCGAGCTCTTCCCCACTGCAGTAACAATGATAAGCATCACCGTTATCTAAAAACTTTTGCGCCCATTCGGCGTAAATATCAAGTCGCTGCGATTGCAGATATGGTCCGAATTCGCCGCCAACTTCTGGACCCTCATCCCAATTTAATCCAAGCCATTTTAAAGTATCAATGGCTGCTTGGATGTACTCATCTGTGACGCGCTCTCGATCAGTGTCTTCTATTCTAAAAATTAGTTTTCCATTTGTATGGCGAGCATATGCCCAATCAAATAAAGCGGTGCGAATATTTCCAACATGCAGATCACCAGTTGGCGAGGGTGCAAAGCGAACTCGTACCTGTTTTTGGTTATTTAGATTAGCCACGGGATGAAACCTTATTCGTTAATGCTCCAAGTCCATCTATCGCCACGGTAATAGTTGATCCGGCTGGCATTGGCGCAATTCCAGCGGGCGTGCCGGTAAGAATTACATCTCCAGGTAGCAAGGTCATTACATTGGTTACAAACTCGATGATCTGTGGGATTTTAAAGATCATTAGATCTAAGGTTGCAGATTGTTTAATCTCACCATTTAAGGTTGCAGTGATTTGTTGCGCACCTGGTGTGAACTCTGTTTCAATCCAAGGACCAAGTGGGCAAAAAGTATCAAAGCCTTTTGCTCTACTCCACTGACCATCCTTTTTCTGTAAATCACGAGCAGTCACATCGTTAGCTAAGGTATAGCCGAAAATAACATCATTAGCTTTTGCAGCTGGCACCTCTTTACAAATTCGACCAATCACAATTGCTAGCTCTGCCTCAAAATCTACTCGCTCACTCATTCTGGGCCATTGAATAACATCATTGGGTCCAATTACTGCCGTATTTGGTTTAATAAAAATTATTGGTTCATCCGGCACAACCGAATCCATTTCAGCGGCGTGATCGGCATAATTTTTGCCAATACAAACAACCTTACTTCGCGGAATTACAGGTGCCAGCAATCGCACATCAGCCAAATTAAGAGTCTTATCAATTGGCGTAATTCCAGCGTAAATTGGATCACCCTTTAAAATTAAAATTGAATCTGACTCATTTAGTAGGCCAAATAAGGGATCACTTCCCACTCCTAATTCGGGTGGAGCGGAGAATCTAACTATGCGCATACATTAATTCTATAAGTGATCGCTCACTTCACTTACCTGCGTAACTCGCTCCGCTAAGACGGTAATTATTCGATGCCTTCTGCCAGCTGGTCGCTCCGCTGTTAACTTCCAGCCCGGCACGGTAATTGTGCTGCCCGGAATTGGTACTCGGCCAAGATGTTTAGCGATTAAGCCACCAATGGTGTCAACATCTGCAACCTCCTCCGATGAAAACTCACTCTTAAACTCCTGCGCAAAATCCTCTACATGCAATCGAGTTGAGATACGTGCTCGATCTTCAGAGAGCCACTCAATCTCCTCAGTTTCATCATCGTCATACTCATCAGCAATTTCACCAACTATCTCCTCTAAAATATCTTCGATCGTAATCAAACCAGCAGTTCCACCGTACTCATCAACCACAATCGCCATATGGATTTGATCTGACTGCATCTCTTTTAATAAATCTGCAGCCGTTTTCGTTTCTGGCACAAAAGTTGCCTTACGTAAATGCTCTTCCACATTCTCATTTTGCTCTGCCTCGTGGTGCTCATGAACGCGCTTGGCTAAATCTTTAACGTAGGCAATACCAATTACATTATCTAGATTTTCTGAGATCACAGGGATACGGGTAAAACCAGATCGCAAGGCAAGTGATAAACCTTGACGCAAAGTTTTTCCAGATTCAATCCAAACCATTTCAGTACGTGGAACCATTAATTCACGAACTAAAGTTTCACCTAAATCAAAGACGGAGTGGATCATCTCGCGCTCTGACTCTTCGACAAAGCCACTTTCACTTGCTTGATCAACTAGATCGCGAAACTCAGCTTCACTTGCAAATGGGCCAGACTTAAAGCCACGTCCAGGTGTTAGCGCATTTCCAATTGATATTAAAAGGTTGGTTAACGGGCCAAGTAATTTAGCTAGTAAATCAGCGGTAAGAACGGCAGGCCTTGCCCAACTTAATGCATGTTGTTTTCCTAAGGTACGTGGTCCAACTCCAACTACTACATAGGAAATGGCAAGCATTATCAATACCACGCTAGCCAAAACTAGGAAGTTGCTATCCTCACCAGTAATTGCATAATCTGCTACTAAAACCGTTGCAGTTAACTCACAACCTTTTCGAACCAATAGCAAAACATTTAAGTATCGAGCTGGATTTTCTAATAGACGCTGAAAACGTTTTTCATATCTAGGTTTGCTCTCAACAATTTCCTCAATTAATATCCGAGATAGAGATGTTAATGCAGACTCACTTCCAGCTAAGAAGCCAGCAAAGAGCAATAGAGAGATAATAAGAAGTAAATTAATTAATGTCATGCGCTAGCCCGCCACTTACTTAGTAGATCCTCTTGCAGCTCAAACATCGCCCGCTCTTGATCTAAATCGGCATGATCAAAACCTAACAAATGAAGAACGCCATGCACGGTAAGAAGTTCTAGCTCTTTAGCTAATGATTGTTTCTCATTTTTTTCAGCAAAGGCCGGACACAAAACAATGTCGCCCACAATTGCTGGTCCATCCGCCTTTGAATTTGGTTTTACCTCATCCATTGGAAATGAGAGCACATCAGTTGGGCCAGGTAGATCCATCCATTTGATATGCAGTTCCGTAATTTCGGCCTCATTTACTAAGCGAATATTTAACTCACAATCTGGGTGTACACCCATTTTGTTAAGCGTGAAATCTGCTACAGATATCAAGCCGGTCTCATCGCATTTGTAATCAGAAATATTTTCTAATTCAATTTTTATTGCAGATCACCGCTTCTCACTACGAATTGGAAAGGTGGTTTTAGCAAGATTTTCATCCCAGGCACCATAAGCGGTAACAATGTCTCCAACTAATCTATTTCGAACTACATCCTCCGCTGTTAAATGCATAAAGGAGATATCTTCAACTTCTGCCAAAATATCCTGGACTACTTTTAAACCCGACTTGGCATGATTTGGAAGATCTACCTGAGTTGTATCACCGGTAACTACCATCTTTGAACCGAATCCAAGTCTGGTTAAAAACATCTTCATCTGCTCTGGCGTCGTATTTTGGGCCTCATCTAAAATAATGAATGCATCATTTAAGGTTCGACCGCGCATATAAGCAAGTGGGGCCACTTCAATCACACCGGTACTCATCAATCTTGGAATAGCATCTTGATCGAGCATGTCATGCAACGCATCAAATAATGGACGAAGGTACGGATCAATTTTTTCATTTAGCGATCCAGGTAAGAAGCCTAGATGCTCGCCCGCTTCAACGGCTGGCCTAGTTAAAATGATTCTATTTACTTGCTTAGATTGCAAAGCTTGAATCGCCTTGGCCATCGCTAAATATGTTTTTCCAGATCCAGCCGGGCCAATTCCAAAAGTTATAGTGTTTAAATCTATTGCATCAACATATTTCTTTTGATTTGCAGTCTTTGGCCTAATTGTTTTGCCACGATTGCTCAAAATATTTAAGGTTAAAACCTCCGCTGGATGTTGGGCTGGATCATGTTTAATCATTGAAACTGAACGAGTGACCATATCCTCACTCAAATTTTGACCACCACGTAGGATCGCAATTAGCTCTTCTACCAAATCACTAAATTGCTTACTCTGTGATTCTTCACCCTTTACATAAATCTCATTACCTCGGATGGTAATTGCAAGATCTGGGAAACGATTTTCTAGAATTCGAAAGTAAGAATCATTTGGGCCGACTAATGCCACCATGGAAAAGGCGGCTGGTAATTTAATAACTCTGGGGTCCATTGCAGATAATTCTATATTTAACCGGGCGGCCATGCGAAAGCACGCCCACCAAGAAGATGTAAATGAGCGTGAAAAACTGATTGCCCCGCATCTGCACCGGTGTTTATATTGGTTCGATAACTTTGCACCCCTAGCTGTTTTGCCAGCTTATCTGCCATCTCAATAATCTCACCAACAAGCTTTAGGTCATTCTCGGCTACCTGCGCCATCGTGGTGAAATGTTGATTTGGAATGATCAATACATGGATCGGGGCCTGGGGCGTGATGTCATTAAATGCAGTTACTCGATCATTTTTTTCAATAATTGTTGCAGGAATCTGGCCGGATACTATCTTGCAAAATAAACAATTTTGATCGCTCATGATTACCAACGCCCAATCAAAGTTGAAACCGCAGAAAGAGCTGCAAAGCCAGCATGAGCTGAACGCAATACATTCTCACCCAGTTGAAGTATTACACCATTTGCCGAAAGTAACTGCGTGATTTCATTTTCAGTAATGCCACCTTCTGGACCAATAATAATAAAAATTCGCTTAGTATCCGCACGTAATTGAAAAGTTGAAATCCCAGCATGCGCTGCCTCATGCAAAATGATGATTTGATCATCAGGATTAAACAATTTAACTAGTTGATTAGTAGAAACTTCATTACTTAGAACTGGTAATTTAACTCGACGCGATTGCTTAGCCGCCTCTTTAATGGCAACCAACCACTTACTCGCCGAATCACTCTGCCATTTACTTATGCAACGCTCTGCCTGCCATGGAATTATCTGGTCAGCACCGGCGACCGTAAGTAACTCCAGCATCTCCTTGTTGCGATCAGCTTTTGTAACCGCCTGAACCACAATTAGCTCAGGTACTAAGGCCCGCACGCTGCCACGATCACTTACCTCTATTTTCAAACTTTTTTTACTGATTTCTGTGATCCCACCACTTACCCAATTACCTGAATTATCCGCAATTTTTATTTGCTCACCGATTTGAAGTCGCATCACTGAGACTGCGTGATGACCCTCATCCCCACTTAACTCCTGTGTTTTACCAGGTGCTAACTCCTCAACAAAAAATAGGGAGAGCATCAGCGGAAGGCGTTTCGCACGCGCCCAAAGAATCCTTCATCCTTATGTGTGTGGACCAAAACTTTATCTGGTGAATCACCTCGAAGTTGAGCAAATTTCTTTAACAACTCTGTTTGCTCCTTGTTTAACTTACTTGGAGTTTGTACATCAATATGTGCAATTAAATCACCGCGCCCAGTTCCACGAAGTTTTGTTACACCTAATCCTTTTAAGGTAACAGTTGCGCCACTGTTAGTACCCTCTTTTATCTCTAGCTCTTGC
>CAITID010000019.1 GCA_903892335.1 uncultured Actinomycetes bacterium | reverse complement strand
ATTTTGGCAAAAACAATTAAGGGCTGGACATTAGGTTCCCACTTTGAGGCACGCAACAGCACGCACCAAATGAAGAAGATGACAATTGAGGATCTAATTGGCTTCCGTGATCGCCTAGATATTCCGGTAAAGGATGAGGCAATTGATGCAAAGCTTCCGCCGTACTTTCATCCTGGTAAAGATTCACCTGAGTATCAATACATGATGGACCGCCGCCGTGAGCTTGGTGGTTTTATTCCATCTCGTCGCAAAGTTTCAAAGCCGCTGCCACAACCAAAGGATTCAACTTATGAATCAGTAAAACGTGGCTCAGGTCAGCAAGAGATTGCAACAACAATGGCGTTTGTGCGCCTGCTTAAAGATTTAATTAAAGATCCAGATATTGGCAAGCGATTTGTGCCGATCATTCCAGATGAGGCTCGCACCTTTGGTATGGACTCATTATTTCCAACCTTAAAGATTTACTCACCACATGGTCAGACTTACACATCAGTTGATCGCGAATTAATGCTTTCTTACAAAGAATCTAAAGAGGGTGTAATTCTGCACGAAGGAATTAATGAAGCAGGCTCAGTTGCATCCTTTACCGCTGTTGGTAGCTCCTACTCAACACATGATGAACCAATGATTCCAATCTATATTTTCTACTCAATGTTTGGCTTCCAACGCACTGGTGATTCATTTTGGGCAGCCTCTGATCAATTAGTACGTGGCTTTGTATTAGGTGCTACCGCCGGTCGCACCACATTAAATGGTGAGGGCTTGCAGCATGAGGATGGCCATTCATTACTTTTAGCATCAACTAACCCAGCAGTTGTTGCCTATGACCCAGCATTTGGATACGAGCTAGGACATATTGTTAAAGATGGTCTGCGCCGGATGTATGGTGAAAACAGTGAGAATGTTTACTACTACCTAACTGTTTACAACGAGCCTTACGTGCAACCAGAAGAGCCTGCCAAGTTAGATGTGGAGGGCTTGTTAAAGGGAATTTATCTATTTAAAAAAGCACCTAGATGGCGCAGCAAGCGCGTGCAGATATTGGCATCAGGTGTGTCAGTTAACTGGGCGCTAAAGGCGCAAGAGTTATTAAATAAGGATTTTAGAATTGCTGCAGATGTCTGGTCAGTTACCTCATGGAATGAGCTGCGCCGCGATGGTTTAAATGTGGATCGCCATAATCTTTTAAATCCAGGTAAGAAAGTACAAGCATTTGTAACTAAGCAATTAAAGGGCCGGCGTGGTCCAGTAATTGCAGTAAGTGATTTCATGCGCTCAGTTCAGGATCAAATTGCGCCATGGATCGAGCAAGATTTCTACTCACTTGGCACAGATGGTTTTGGTTTATCCGATACACGTGGCGCTCTGCGTCGCCACTTTAAAGTCGATGCCGAATCAATTGTGATTGCTGCCTTATCCCAGTTAGCAGATGCTGGTGTGATTAATAAACGTAAGGTGAAGAAGGCAATTAAGAAGTATCAGATTAACGATGTAACAGCTGCTGATGCTGGAAATACTGAAGGTTCTGGCTGATCTAACTTTTACTAGATTCGCTTTTTAGATCCAACTTTTCCAAAGTGAAATAGCAACATCATCAATACACCTGCTGCAATTAAGGCAACGGTAATTGTGGTGATTTGCACAATCCAAGCCAAAATAAACTTAGAGTTAAAGATTAATACCGTGTTTACAAAACTTAATTGAGCAACCGCCAAAGAGTTTTTACCTCCAGCAAGGCGCCCTGCAATAGAGAAGAAGATTGGCGCTAAGAATGAGGTGCCAAGGCCGGCGATTAAAAAGCCAAGAAAGTTAAGTGTGTAAGCTAGAGTTTTATTCGTTTCAAGCAGGATGGTAGAGAGTAAGAGAAATAATATAAAGCCGCCGCCGCCAACTACGCCAGCAGTTTTTATCCAGAACTGCTCACTGCCATGTTTAAGCGCCCAACCGATTGAAAATCTGCCGATGATTAAACCTACGAGATAAACTAAATAATTCAGCGCGCTAGTTGATTGAGCCATACCCATCACCTCTTTACCAAACAAGGTTCCCCAATCTGCAATTGTGAACTCAACAATTGAGCCGCAGAAGAAGCCGATAGATAAAAACCAGTTAACTTTAAACTTAAATTGCTTAAGTGAAGTCAGCCGGTATGCATCATCACTAGATGGTTTAGGTGGATAGCTTGGATCTAAGGCCTCAATCACGTAGATCGTAAGGATCCAAACAACGACCATCAAGGTTGAGATGTGCCAGGCAATGGAAACATTAGCTGCTACTAAAAATGCAACTGCAGAGCTGGTCATTGCGCCAATACCCCAAGCGCCATGTAATTTAGGAATGATTACTTTTCCAACTTGATCCTGTCTGTGCAGGGTGTGTCCAGAGCTTGCGATATGAAAAATTGAAATTGCGGAGCCACCTAAAATATTGGCAATTACAAATATAAAGGGTGAGCTTGTATGGGCTAGGACTATGAAGGAGAGAGAAATTACTGTGGCACCGATCTGCATGCCTTTCTTAGATCCAATTCGATGCACGATCTGACCACCAATTAATAACATCACAATCGATCCAATTGAAGCGGTACTTAGCAATGTGCCGAAGGTTCCATTATTTACCGCTAAATTTGCTTTTAAATCTGGCGTGCGCGGTGCAAGTGACATGATTGATAAACCAAATAAAAAGAATATGTAACTTAAGTAGCGGCGTTCAGCTGCTTGAAACTCTGATGTTTTAAAGTTTTTCAAAAGAGCGCACTCGCTAGTTGGCCACGGGCTTTAACTAATCTTGGATCTGCTGGATCTACTAAGTTAAATAATCCAAGCAGGTGAGCTTTTGCCTTATCTCGATCATCTGCGCTAAAACTCTTTACCGCTGAAATCAATCGATTAAAGGCGGCCTCGTAATCACCTTGGGCAATCTCAATATCAGCACACATCAATTGTGATGTTAAATCATCAGCTTTTGAACTCTTTAAAGTTAATGCAAAATCTAAACCATTAATCCGGTTCATTAAATCTGCTTGCGCCAGTCCAATAGTTGCAACTGGATCATTTGGTTTGCGCTTTAGCCACGCCTGATAAGCCGCTTTAGCAGCAGCGTAATCACCCTTCTCCATGGCAGCGTATGCCGCCTCCTCTTCTGGCTCCATTGGAGTTTCAACAACTGCTGAGTTTTCTGGGGCGCTACCAATACCTTTACCAGCGGCAAGTTCTAGTAATTTATTTATTACTAAGCGCACTTGATCAAGTGGTGGCACAGATTCAAAGAGTGGAATCAT
>CAITID010000018.1 GCA_903892335.1 uncultured Actinomycetes bacterium | reverse complement strand
GCTAACATTTTCTGCAATTTTCCAAGTTCAACCTTGGCCTCTTGTGCACCTTCGGCCGCAGTCGTTGCTTGTTCTTGTAAATCTCTAACTTTTTCCTGGACCTCAAGTAATGATGGCGCAGCATTTGCAGGTGAAGTTGAAATAAGGGAGGCGACTAGCGTGATGCAAAAAAATACAACCATTTGCCCACTTCTCATTCCGCCGCCATGCAATTTAGCCATTTGGAGAGGTTAGCCAAGGATGGTGAGTGATCTCAAACTGAATCGAGCATGGGATGCTGAGAATTTTACGTTTACTCTGGAATTTACGCTTAGCCCAATCAGATATTATTGATTATTTAGCAAATCGCAGTGGAGGAACTAAGCCAGCGGAGGCGAGATTATTTATCGCACTCTCCTGATTTTGACTTAATTTAGTTAAATTCTTATTCGCTAAATCATCCGCGGTAGAACTTTGGCCACCAATGTTTAGTAAAACGGTAACTACACAATCAGCGCAGCTAATCTGGCGCATCACGCAACTATTGCAATCAATGATCATCGCTAAAAGGTAGGCCAAGCCACTGACAGCCCCTAGCCTTGGCCTATGGCTAACGCTGCGTTTGTGATCGCTAATCTAATTGTTGGCGCGGATGGGTCTACTACGAAAGCCGGCTCCTCAATCGGCCTGTCTACGCCAGCTGACCGCAAATTATTTCATGAACTGCGCGCTCAATCAGCGGCGATCATTATCGGCGGAAATACCGCCCGGCGGGAGCCGTATAAAAAAACACCAATTCCCTTATACATAATTACCCACTCTAATCTTCGCTTGCAACCTAAAAATCAATTAGCCAAACAGATAAATCTGCCGCCAGTTTCTGCCATGGAAAGCATTTTCGCCGATTTTAAAGACCAACCTAATTCACAATTACTAGTTGAGGCGGGTCCAAAATTACTACAAGAATTAATTGAACTTAATTTAGTACAAAGACTCTACTTAACCGTGAATCTAAAGCAATCGGGTGAAAATAAGATTGACTTAAATTTGCTTCTATCTAAATTTGAATTAATTGAAAATGAAGAAGTTGACGGCTGTGAATTTAAGGTTTTCCAACTAACCAAGTGATATGGCAATAACTCCAGTTATTGCTAGTGCTATTCCTAGGTATTGAATTTTATGAAGGCGCTCATGCAAAACTTTAAAAGCTAGCAAAGAGGTCACTATTGGAAACAGTGACCCAAGAACTACTGCCAATGAAACCAAGCCTTTGGTTGAAGCAATTCCTAGCAAGAGATTTCCAAAAAAATCGAAGGAGCCAATAAAAAATAGAATCGGGATATCCTTTTTTGAAAATCCACCAGTAGTTCTAAACCAAATAAATAAAATACAAGCAATAGTAAATGTAGTAAGACGCATGCTAGTCATTGTCATAATTGGACTTGATTCAGATCCCTTAACCATAAAAGTTATTGCACCACCAAATCCGAATGCAGCAATTACCGCCAAGATAATTGGCTTTGCAGAAAAGCCTCCTTTAATCTCTGGCCCACTTGCACAAAAGGCGCCCACCAAAGCGACAGATATTCCAATAATTTGTAAGGTTGTTAACCGCTCGCCACCAACAATTGCAACAGTTAATGGAATAAATGCACTTAGTGAACTAATCGGTGAAACAACGCCCATTCGACCTGTTGCCAGACCAGCATAAAAAGCCATCAATCCAATAAAGCCCAGTAAGCCTGCTAACACGCCATAAAATAAATAACCATTGCGGTCAAAAGTTGGAGCTTGCCAGGATGAGGTTGCAAGAATTACAACAATTCCAACTAGTAATCCAAATGATTGAGAAACGGCTGCGACTGCAACTGCCTTGTATTTTTTAGTTAAATTGCCGCCAAAAAAATCAGCTATCCCCCAAAGTAGGCTAGAAAACAAGGCTAGGAATGCAATCACCTGTAAAGCCTACATGCGTGGCATCTGATGATTGCTCATTACGCAATTTATCCTTTACCTATGAAAGCGAGCTTTGAACAATTGGTTTCTCCAATCCTTTCGCTCAAGCCCAGGTCAGAAATTTTGCTAGAAATGGTGCCGGCTCCGCAAAAATTAGCGCCATTTGCGATCGCAATGACCGCTGATGTTTTAGAGGATGCAGCAACTGGTCGATTTGTTTTACTTCACGATCCAGCTGGACAAGAAGGTTGGTCTGGCGAATTTAGGTGTGTCACATTTGCACGAGCTGCAATCGATTTAGAAATGGCTAATGATCCATTGTTGCCGGAGATTGGCTGGGCTTGGCTGATGGAATCACTTAAGAAAAATAATTGTGATTTTTTGGCACCTAGTGGCACTGTAACTCGGGTAGCAAGTGCATCCTTTGGTTCATTGGCTGGACGCGATGAGGATTCAGAGATGGAGATTCGCGCATCTTGGACACCAACATCTGGCAGTGATTTACTTTCACATGTAAATGCTTGGATCGAATTACTCGCAACCACTGCCGGATTAGCGCCAATTCCAGAGGGTGTTACCTCAATTTCTCGTAGCATTTAATTTAAATTACACTCAAGAGAGTATGACCACTTCTGAGTTAACTCCATTACTACTGCCTCGGGCTGGCGTCTCTGAATTAATCACAACTGATTCGGCTTTTGAATCAATGATCCAAGACCTCTTAAATGGTCAAGGTCCAATTGCAATAGATGCAGAGCGAGCATCGGGCTATAAATACAGCCAGCGAGCTTATTTAATTCAACTTTTTCGAAAAGATGGTGGTTTGCACTTAATTGACCCAATCGCAATTACCAACAAATCACTGTGGCAAAGATTTAATCAAGAGTTTTCAAAG
>CAITID010000017.1 GCA_903892335.1 uncultured Actinomycetes bacterium | reverse complement strand
TAAATGCACGCCACGATCTTGGAAAAGCTTTGCCATGATGCGGTGAGTAATAGTTGCGCCAACCTGAGATTTAATGTCATCGCCAACAATTGGAATTCCAGCCTTAGTGAATTTATCTGCCCATTCTGGATCTGAGGCGATGAATACCGGCAATGCATTAACAAATGCACAGCCTGCATCAATGGAAGCTTGTGCATAGAACTTAGCTGCCTCTTCTGAACCAACTGGAAGGTAGCAAATTAATACATCAATTTTTGCGGCCTTTAGCTCTGCTACAACATCTACCGGTTTTTCAGTTGATTCAGTGATGGTCTCTTTGTAGTAGCGACCCAAGCCATCAAGTGTTACTCCGCGCTTTACCTTTACGCCAGTTTGCGCAACGGTAGCGAATTTAATGGTGTTGTTCTCACTAGCCCATATTGCATCAGCTAAATCTAAGCCAACCTTTTTTGCATCAACATCTAGTGCCAGAACGAAATTGATATTCTTGATGTGATAGCCGCCAAGAACTGGATGCATCAAACCAGGGATCTCACTGTCGTTGGTGGCATCCTTATAGTAAGTGATGCCTTGTACTAATGAGTTAGCGCAGTTTCCTACTCCAACAATGGCTACTCTGATTTCACCTTTATCTTCTATGGTCACTTGCTTTTCCTTTCAGTTTTTAACATCTCTTCCAGCCAAGTGATCTCTCGCTCAGCTGATTCCAATGAGTGACGGCGCCACTCAACCAAATAGGTATCAATACCCTCTGGAATCTTTGTTAATTCGCGGCGAATAATCTCCGCTTTTTCTAGTAAGCGACGATGGCGTCCTTCTAGAATTCGCACTCTGCTGCTTTTTGGAGTTGGTCCGAAAAATGCGAATCGAACCTCAAAACCTTCATCCTCAAAATTATCTGGTGTTGCACTCTCCATTAGATCTGCAAACTTTTGCTCACCCTTTGGTGTTAATTCATAAACAATTCGCGAGCGCCGAGATAAACCGCCTGAATCTTTAATTGTTTCAGCGATTAAATTAGCTTCCGACATCTTTCGAAGTTGCGGATAGAGAACTGAAAAACTTAGAACTCGAAATGGTCCATAAACTGCGCTCATGCGTTTTCTTAACTCATAACCATGGAGTGGGCCTTGGGATAAAAGCCCAAGGAGAGCGAACTCAAGTGATTCAGCGCGTGAGCGCATCTTGCCTCCAGGTTGGTCTAGGTATCCTTTGAAATATCTATCAGATATATCGAATCGATACTATCGAATGGAAGGATACTAGGCACTAGGACTGGGCGAAGGCAAGCCTGTTGGGCGTAAGGTTGGGTCGTGTTCAACTCAGATCTGCTCCCATCACGCCTCTGGGAGTACCTAATAGCCACGATTTTGATCATTTTGGCTCCTGGCCCATCGGTGCTCTTCACCATTGCTAGAGCCATCGCTTGGGGTCGGGCGAGCGCAGTTGCCACCGTAGCTGGAAACACCCTTGGCATGTTTATGGTTTCACTCCTTGTGGCCATAGGCCTTGGCCCGATACTGCAGCGATCTGAACTTTTCTACAACGCAGTTCAATGGGCTGGCGGTCTTTATTTGATCTACCTGGGATATGCCGCAATTAAGGCGAGCAGATTAGATGCCGCAGGGCTTACCGAAAATGAGGGGCTTAAGCCAAGCTTGTTGGTTTCAGTTAAAAATGGTTTTTGGGTCGGAGTCTTAAACCCTAAATCAATTGTCTTCTTTGCTGCAATCCTGCCTGCATTTGTTGATCAGGAAAAAAATAATGTAACTGCACAGCTGCTCTTATTAGGTTTTATCTTCTGTCTAATTGGATTTATTTCAGATAGTGTATATGGCTTATTGGCTGGAACTGCTCGAGAGTGGCTAGCCAGTGATATCAATCGATTGATTTTCATGCGCCGCTTTGGTGGCTTTGTGATGATTGCATTAGGTCTATTTACAATCGCCTCAATCATCTGCTCTAGTAGCTGTAGTTACTTCACTTTGTGGCCTTTAATTCAATAATTGCGTGGCGAAACCAGCCATTGTCAGTGCTGATCGGCAGAATTCGCAAATGGCCTCAACAACTGCAGTCGGAAAAGCTCGCGAGTTTAT
>CAITID010000016.1 GCA_903892335.1 uncultured Actinomycetes bacterium | reverse complement strand
TGCACTACGAGATAGGGATATTCCCACCGATGTGCTTGGCGTTGGCGGCTTGGTACATGTTCCCGAGGTTGCCGACATCATTGCACTGCTGCGCACACTAACCATGCCAGATTCTGGAACTGCGCTGATGCGATTACTTACCGGTCCACATTTAGCACTTGGTGCTCGAGACTTAATGGCGCTCGGTGCGCTGACTAGAAAATATGCAAATGAAAATGATGACTCGCGAAGTAAGCAATTAGCAGATGCTTTAACTACTGATCAATTACAAGTTGCTAATGCTGACGAGTTTGCTGCTGGATCAATTATCGAAACACTAGAACTATTAATTACCCTAACGCCAAAGGAGCTAAAGCATTACACCGCAACTCCTGAATTAAGTGAGATTGCTTTAAATAGATTGCGCCAGTTTGCGATAAACCTTCGCCAATTACGTAGATCAATATCTGGCTCAATCACCGATGCTTTACTTGCAGCTGAGCACTTTCTCTCATTAGATACTGAAGTTTTATTAAGAAGTGGTTGGAAAAATGGCAGAAAAGATTTGGATAGATTCTTAGATGAAGCGCAAAAGTTTGGAAAAAATGGCGGCACCTTAACTGGATTTCTGCAGTGGCTAAAGATTGCCGAAGATGCCGAAGGTGGTTTAAAGCCAGCGGAGGTGGATGTTCGAAGTGATGTTGTTCAGATATTAACGGTGCATGCGGCCAAAGGCGCAGAGTGGGATTATGTAGCTGTACCAGGCTTAGCAGAGCGCAACTTTCCAAATACTGGCCGCAAATCTGATAGTTGGATTAAAAATGCTGGCTCAATTCCAGTGAGTATGCGTGGTGATTACTCGCAACTACCAAGTATTAACTTTGAAAATTTCACAACTAATAAGAATTTAAAGGATGGCCTAGACAGGTTTAATGATGAATGGAAAGCCCGTAAATCTATTGAGGAGATGCGACTTGCCTATGTTGCATTTACTCGAGCTAAACATGGCTTGTTTCTTTCTACCTCACACTTTAGAAATGGTGAGAACGCAGTTGCGCCAAGTAAGTTGTACTTAATCTGCGCAGAGCACCTACCAGGCATAGCTGGTGCAACTGTTTTAACTGACACACCAATACCAGATGGCAAAAATCCACTCACCGAAAACCCCATTACCGGCAATTGGCCAGATAAAAACTCACGATATGAACTAAAAGCCGCGCAGGTCAGAGAGCAGGCTAAATTACTTTCAAACACAACTGCTTTTAGTAACGCTGAGCTTGGTGCGCAAAATTCAATCAACTTTGAAGATCAGAACCTACTTAGCGATTTGCAGGCGGTTATTAATGAGTTAAATAGTAGGTCTGAAATAAATAATGTCCTCCTGCCTACGCGCTTATCAGTTTCTACCCTGCTTTATTTAAAGTTAGATCCAAATGAGTTAGCCCTTCGCTTGCGCCGGCCCATGCCAAATCACGTTGATAAATTTGCTCGGCGCGGAACGCAGTTTCACCTTTGGCTAGAAGATCAATTTAAAACAGATCAATTGCACTTATTAGATGAAGTTTTCTATGGGGATTTAGATAACAATTCAGAGCTCTACGATGCACCAATTCAAGAGTTGCAAAAAGCTTGGCAGCTCAGCCAATGGGCAGATCGGAAACCAGTTGGAGTAGAGGTGGGATTTGAAACTGTAATTGCAGGAGTAGTAATTCGTGGGCGAATTGATGCGGTTTATGAAGTTGCACCTGGACAATTTGAGGTAGTTGATTGGAAGACTGGCAAGGTGAAGAGTGGTGATGATCTATCTGTGGCAGCACTGCAGCTAGCTATGTATCGTCTTGCGTTTTCAAAATTAAATAATGTAGATCTAGCAAATGTTAGCGCCGCCTTTCACTATGTGGCACAAAATGAAACAGTTCGACCAGCTGATTTAATGAATGAAGCAGAGTTGATTCAGATAATTTCAGCAGTTCCCCAACTTCAATAACTTATCAATTAACGGATATTTGCGCACCAATTGGTAGATGATCAGATATTTTGACGTTTGTAATTACCGGCAGTGGCTGTGAATCAAAATTGCCTAAATCTGCAGATTGACATAGAAGATAATCAAATTGAATTCCTGGCTTCCAACTTGGATAAGTATTTTGTTTCACCAAAGAGTGCCAACCACCAGTGATTGCAGCAAGTTTTTGTGGCAGATTTGCTGGCAGGTTTAGATCACCAATCAATAATTTACGTCCCGGTAAATTATGCGCATATTTTGCTAACTTATTAAGTTGAAATACATTAACTCCTGGCACAAAAGATAGATGGGTGTTAGTGATAGTTAAGCCATTTTCAAGCTCTGCTGTAATCGCTACTCGAGGCTCATCTTTGATATAAATCAATTTAATACCCTTAGGTTTTTGCGCTGAATTACCATCACTTTTTGGAATCGCAAGTGGCATGCCAATTACTGAGCGGCCTAGTTGTTTTACATAAATCTTTTTAACAGGCTGATTAGTAACAAAACCAATGCCATAACTTGGATTAGTAGCAGCTAATTGATTTGATGTTAAATCAGTATCTTGATTGATTAAGCCGCCAGCTAAATCTTCTATTTTCTTCCAACTTGCACCAGGAGTGCCCGTGATAGCAGGCAGGAAACTCCAGTACTTAAAACCTAGGGTGTCTGCAATTACCTTTGTCTGATTTATATTTCCAGATCTAGGTTGCATGTAATCAACCTCTTGTAAGCCGAGAAAATCTGGTTTTAATTTTTCATTAATTTGCGCCGTTGCAGTAATCAAGTTTTGTTCCCATTGCGCTGAACTTAAATTTAGAACGGGTGGAATCTGCTCACCATGGAGGATATTCCATGAGGTGATTCTCAACTTTTGAGCGGGCACGACAACCATGAAGACAGGCTAGTAGGGTCGGGCAGTGATGAGAGCCAGTACGCCAAATAACCGGATTAAGTTGCCACTTTCAATGGCTGAGGTTGATCGTGCTGCCCACCTTCGTACCGATGAAACTTATTTAAAAAATGCCTGGAAGGACGGCTTAGTTTTACAGTTTACCGATGAGAAATTTCTTACCGAAGATCAACAATTAAAATTTACTTCCGGGGATCAGTTAGGCGATTACAAAGCAGAAAGTGATTACTTTCTAGGTATTAATAAGTTAGTAAATGGCTCAATTGAAAATTTCTTTATCCGAAATCTAAGCGCCATTAAATCCACAATTGATCCAGAACAGAATTTAGAACCACAGTCATCATCAGAAAGTGCAGATCGGAGCTTTAAAACACTTCGTGAGATCGGTGCATTCCTATCACCACGTGATATTGGTTTGGCCGTCCATGCGCAAGGTTTAGCGAACTGGCATAAAAAGCACACTAGATGTTCGCAGTGCGGAGCAGCGACTACTGTAATTTCTGGTGGTTCAGTGCGTAAATGTTTAATTGATCAGAGTGAACACTATCCTCGAACCGATAGTGCAATCATTGTTTTAGTTAAAGATGATCAAGATCGAGTATTGCTGGGCCGGCAAAAAGTATGGCCACAAAATAGATTCTCAACCTTTGCTGGTTTTGTTGAACCAGGTGAATCCTTTGAGCATTGTGTAGTTCGAGAAGTTTTCGAAGAGGCTGGTGTGGCCTTAAGCAAAATCAACTATTTAGGTTCACAGCCATGGCCATTCCCATCATCTTTAATGATCGCCTTTGAAGCAATTACAACAAATCCAGCCGATGCCAGGCCAGATGGTGATGAGATTGAAGAGATTCGTTGGTACTCACGAGCAGATATGAAAACGGCAATTGCAAATAACACTCTGATTTTGCCTCTTGAAATTAGCGTTGCTCGACAGATGATTAACGCTTGGTATGGCGAGGCCGCAGCGGTTGAGTTAAAAGGTAATGAGTCATGGCGATAGCTAATGATCAGATATTAAATGGTCTAGACCCAGATCAATTAGCAGTTGTAACCGCTATACGTGGACCAGTTTGTGTAATTGCTGGAGCTGGAACTGGTAAAACTCGAGTAATCACAAATCGAATTGCATATGCAATTAATTCAGGTGTTACGGACCCAACAAAGGTACTGGCCTTAACTTTTACCGCGCGCGCAGCTGGTGAGATGCGAGCACGACTTCGAACACTTGGTGTGCCAAATGTAGCGGCGAGAACTTTTCACTCCGCAGCGCTAAAGCAACTGCTTTACTTTTGGCCGTACTCATTTGGTGGACAATTTCCAAAGTTATTAACGACAAAATCAAATTTTATTTCACAAGCAATTGAACGAGCTGAAATTGCAATTCCGGCACAGGCCGCCTCTCTGAGAGAGCTAGCTAGTGAGATTGAGTGGGCAAAAGTTTTAGAAATTTCACCTGACACCTACCAAGAGGCGGCCATTGCAGCCAGCAGAAGTTTGCGATTGCCAAATAGTAAAAGTGAGTCAGAGAATCTAGAGATCGTAGCTAAGGTTTATGAAGCGTATGAATCATTAAAAAAACAGGAGCGTGCTTTAGATTTTGAGGATATTTTGCTACTAACAGTTGGCATGCTGGAGGAGGATCGCGGAGTCCGCGAGCGAGTACGTGATCAATACCGATTCTTTACCGTTGATGAGTATCAGGATGTTTCACCTTTACAACAAAGATTGCTAAATCTATGGCTTGGAAATCGAGAGGAGATCTGTGTTGTCGGAGATGCAGCTCAAACAATTTACTCATTTGCTGGAGCTACCTCAAACTTCCTATTAACCTTTAAAACTCGCTTTCCAAATGCACAAACTTTTAGATTATCGCGCGGCTACCGATCAACCCCAGAGATCATTAATACCGCAAACCAAATATTGCGCAGCGCTAATTTAATTAGTGATCATGGAAATGAGCTCAGTTCAGCAAATTCACATGGTGATAAGCCACTAATTAATGGCTTTAACACCAGCGGTGATGAGATCGCTTTTGTAGTTGGCGCGGTAGTTAAAAACATAAGTGCTGGAGTGGACTCATCAGATATTGCAATTCTTGCTAGAACTAACGCTCAATTAGATCAAATAAAGTCAGCCTTAAATAATGCAAAGGTTGCTAGTCAAATAAGATCTGGTGAGCGCTTCTTCGATCGAGTTGATGTTAGAGATGCAATGAGAGTAATTCGAAGTGCCTCTGTCTTGCCACCTGAAGGTGGAGATTGGTATGAGGATCTAGTTTCAGTGCTGCGCCCATTTGGAGATGCCGATTATGTAACTGGATTTCTGCGGCTTGCTCGTGAAATGAAGGAGGGTAGTGTTGAGTTAGATTCAGAAGATTTAATTTCTCCTAGTAATAATAAAATTAAAAGCAGCATGCGCACCTTCTTGCGCGAGCTAGAAGATCGTGCTGAACAAAATAATCCACCGACTTTGCCGGGCGTAACCCTTTCTACTTTGCACTCAGCCAAGGGGCTTGAATGGAATCATCTCTACTTAATTGGCGTCTCTGATGGCTTATTACCAATGAGTAATAGCAATGATTTAAATGAGGAACGAAGGTTGTTTTATGTTGGAGTCACGCGCGCAAAACAGAATATTCAAATAACCTACGCCGGAAAACCGAGTGAGTTCCTATCTCAGCTGGTCTAAAGCGGGCATAAAGTAAGTAGATCGTCCTGCTAATTTAATTAAGTTGCATAATTTGCGGTGGATGCTTTACTCTGCTCTCATGGCAAAAACCAGCGTAGTAAATGAGCAATCACACCTAATTGGTGCGGTTATTTTTGGGGCGGCAATTAACGCTGCTCAAAATTGGCTTGCCATTTCATCAACGATCCCATCAAATAAAAACCTCTCATCTGCAGCCTCATTCCGCTCAGATTGGACCAATAAGCGCTCTTATAAGGGTTTTTATACCTTTACAACAGATCGCACCCCTGGTGGCTATATCGGTTAACCCGAATTAGCAGCCGAGGGGCCCGCGAATCTAAAGATTCGTAGGGTCCTTTTTTATTTCAATAAATCAACTGAAAGGAAAGGTGAGAACGATGAGCGTTCTCTTTAGCGAACTACTTGTACCTGGCTGGGCAGAAGGCCCAACCGCCAAAATTGGATTAGGAGATGTCACCTGGGCTTACGACGAAGCTCCTGTTATTTCCTATAAGGATTACAAGCGCACCGATAATCCTTCAACAGTTAACGAGATTTTCCAGACGAGAAGTGAAATTGCGGTAATCCCATGCCACTCTGCCGATCCAGAGTTGTACTTCTCAGAGGATCAAGCATTGATCACGCAAGCAAAAATTTTGTGTGGTGGCTGTCCAATGAAAGCAAAGTGTTTAGCTGGTGCGCTATCGCGAGCAGAACCATGTGGTGTTTGGGGCGGTGAGTTATTTGATGATGGTCAAGTAATTCAAGCTAAGCGAATGCCTGGCCGGCCAGCAAAGGTGGCAAGCTAAATTAATTTGTAGGTGAGGAGTAAGTGCTCGGTGCAATTTCAGGGAACCATGAGAGAGCCTCATCCCTGAAGTTGCCCTCAGCACGAAGTTGGCAGAAGATTCCAGTCGTTCCTAATGTGACTCGATGAATCAAAACATACTCTGGCGGTAAATTTAATTGGAAGCCAATCTTTGCAGTTGGATTTCTTGGATCACCAACTCGGGCGCTTTGATCTCGTAGCCACTCTCTTGAGTACTTAAATGTTGGAGTGCGAAGTGGTTCAACTAATGGAACTAAGAACTCTAAAACTAAATTTGGATCAACTTCAACATCATTTAAAACAAAGCCATCCTCTTTGAATCCTTCATAGAGTGCAACGGCGTCATCTTCGAGGGCATTCTTTAACAAGCGTTTCATCGGCTCCGGAAAGCCGTTCGGAAGTCGATTACATGCACCAAAATCTAAAACACCTAATCTGCCATCAGCTAAAATTCTAAAGTTTCCTGGATGTGGATCAGCGTGTAATAAACCGGCGCGATCTGGTGAGGTAAAGTGAAAGCGGGCTATTTTAATTCCGGCGTTATTTCGCTCAGCTTGTGTGCCATCAGCAATGACCTTCGCAAGTGGCTTGCCTTCTAACCATTCGCTAACCAAAACGCGATCTGATGCAAGAACAACCTTTGGAATTGCAATATCTGGATCACCTTCATAAACCCGGGCGTAAGTCTCTTGTGCCTTTGCTTCATAACGGTAATCAACCTCTTCCATAATTCGAGCGCGCAGCTCTTCAAGTAATGGCGCCATCTCAAGGCCAGGAAGTACCAATTGAAATATCTTGGAAAATCTTTGGATCTGATTTAAATCAGAGATTAAAGCTTCAGCAGCACCTGGATATTGAATCTTTACTGCAACATCTCTGCCATCTTTCCACTTTGCTTTATGCACTTGACCAATGGAAGCCGATGCAGCGGGCTTATCAGTGAACTGTGAAAAATTATCCCGCCAATTCTCACCTAACTCTTTAGCTAGCACTGAGTGCACAACTCGAGTTGGTAGAGGCGGCGCTGCCTCTTGTAATTTAGTTAAGCTCTCACGATATGGCTTAGCAATATTTTCTGGCAGGGCGGCTTCAAAGACAGAGAGCGCCTGACCAAACTTCATAGCGCCACCTTTTAACTCACCTAATACTTGAAAAATTTGCTCAGCAGTTTTCTCTTGTATCTCTTGTAAAACGAGCGAGCCAGATTGCCCAATTAATTGGCGACCAAAACCAACTGCGCTTCTACCTGCAAGGGACAGTGGCAGTGATGCTAATTTTGCGCCACGAACCTTGCCTGATTTAGGGATCGCATTACTTTTCTCATCACCTTTGGCCATCTGCATATTCTCCAAGATCTGCCCCACATCCGCACATCGAGTTCCCTTGCCAAAAAATGTGTGACTGCTTACATATCTGTGACAAATTAACTCGAAGCGCACTGGCGGTCAACAAATCACTACTAGGTCCAACTTGATCCAGGTAACTAGCTGCTGCCAAACAGGTGTAACCAACCACAAGGGATAAGACGGCGGCTGGTAATGAATCCAATTGATTCAAATACTTAAGCGTTGCAATCTCTGGCGCAATTGCATTACTAATTGCTGCTAAATCAATACATCTTAGACAGGGAGTTTGCCCTGGCAGAATTAACGGCCCGATATCAATTTGATTATCAATTATTGGACCGATGACTAAATGCGGCGTTGATTCACTTAACCAACGCTGTTGGTAATCAGCAGGTACTGGTTGCATAGCAATGATTAAGGAGGGTGCTTTGTTGCTAATTAGATTGATAGCCGATAGACCTTGAACAGGTTTATGGATTAATTGATGTTCTCGCGAAATTCGTTTACTAAGTTGATTTAAAGTTGAACCAACATCTGAGGGCGCAATAACACCACCGGAAATATCATCGGCGGTTATTTGACCACCGTCTTTTCCAAAGCTACCGATTACTGAAGAATTGTTAAAGCCAGAGGCGTAGAGAGCTGCCAGCAATGCAAATGCAAATTTATTACTACCAAATATTAAAATCTCTTTGTTGGCTCGGGCATTAAGTGTTTGCAATCCATCCGCGCCTTGGGCGGAGATGAAATCTGCTTCAATCTCTCGCCTAGTTAGATTTTTATCTGCTTTAGATCCAAGACGATTACCAAAATTTCCAACTGCACCTTTTTCTAAAGGTGTCTCTGTTGGTGGATTTAAAATTTGTAAATACTTGTTTTTAACGCCAATTGCTAAGTAATGACTTAGCACTTTAATATCACTGCCAATAATCTTTGAAATCTGCAGTAAATCATGAGAGCCGTTGCAATACTGTAAAAATCTGAACTGCTCATTTTCAAAGAAATTATGGCCGCTACGGGAGGAGCCGATATAGAAAGTTCCGTTGCTTAATTGAATAAGATTTTGCCCTGCAACTAGCTTTGGGAACATGCTTTTAATTTGTAGATTCATACCCTTAGCGTGGCTATTAAAATAGATTCAAATTGCGAGCGCTGTGGGTAATTGGCTAAATTGCGTAATTAGATCAGCGCTAAGTTTTTTAAAGCTACCGACCGTAAAAAACTGGGTTACTAGGTATTAACGATCAGATCAGCCCAATAAAAAACAGCGGCCCCGGTGATTAAACCGAGCGCCGCCGTTTTACTTTTTAGGTTACTGCTTTGTTACTTATTAAGCCTTACCAAGAATGCGGTTTACCTTTGTGCCACAAACTGGGCAGATTCCTTGAGCCATACGGCGTCCAGAATCAGAGACCTTTACATGTCCTTCAAAGGAGCGCTTCTCTTTGCACTTAACGCAGTAAGCCTCGCCTTTGTACTCTTCTGCCATTTTGATCCTCCATCTGCCGCACCCTCACTTATCGCAGGAAGTTCCTGCATGAGCGTACGAATGAGCCCACCATACCCGTCTAGGTGGGCGCAGGCGGGGTTTTCCACGCATAAAAGTGCAAATATCACGCATAAGTTGCCTAAAAAGCGGAAAAAAAGCGCTAGAACTTAAAAAATTAGGCAGGTGAAGGATTTTAAGCCGGCTATGGCTTATTCATTAACTGGGGCAGCCGGTGTGAGATTTCCGGCTTGAACGCCATTCTCATAACCCTCAAGAAAAGCCTCGGCGCGATCTTGATCTGAGTACCGATTTAAATATTGATAGAAGCTCTCATCATGTGCATGAACTCGAAGATGAATTAACTCATGAAAAATAATGTAATTTAAAACGTAATCAGGGGCGTTAATTAATCGCTCAGAGATTCTGATTGTGCCATCAACTGTTGTGCAGGAACCCCATCGCTCATTCATATTGCGCCAGGTAATGCTGGTAGGGCGCTCATAAAAATCAGGTAAATACTCCTCAAGTAATTTTAAAGCGATCTGCAAAAGCTGCTCATCACCCTTTCGTGCCTTGGCCTCCCGCTTTAGCACCATTGCAATCATCTCTGGTATTAACTCAATCTCTTGTCGCTTACTTAGACGTGCTGGGATATGAATTTCAATAATGCCAGCTGATCTAAAGGCAGAGATGCTGCGTTTGCGACGCTCTTTGCGGACTACTCGAAACTCGGGCAAACCTGGCGGCAGATTAGGTAGCTTTGAGATTGAAGTTGAGTTTGCACCCGAGCGCTGGAATGGTCGAGTGCGATTTCCAGGTTTTGGTTTAATTGGCATGGGCGGCAAGATATCTGCGAATAGATCAGCTTGATTAAAGTTATCCACCGCTTCCTCACCTTATCCACCTAAATTGTTGAGATCTCCACAGCCTTATCCACACATCCGCTTAAACCTAGATTTCCTAGGTAGCACTGATGCGCCAATTTTAACTTAAATTGATTTAAAGGATGCAGAAGAGATTGAGGTTTTGGTGAAGTTTTAAAAAGTATTGAGCCTAAAATTGAAATAAATTCACGTCAAAAACGGTGAGATTAAGTTGATTCTCAACTTTTATTCAATTAGGTTTCCACTACGAACTCCTCGGATAACCGTTTTATATCTGCAAGGGGAAGGCAGATACAAAATCGTGCGCCCGGGGAGTTCGCTTAAATTAAATCAAACCAGAGAGATCATCTGGAACGGTCACACTATTTAAAAATGCCGCAACATCGGCAAGATCATTTGGCATCGGCAAAAACGCAGGATCTTCCCAGCAACGATCTCGCCCATCAGTTCCTCGTAGGCCCTTAACCTCACTCCAGAAAGCTGTCGCCTCGCGCATCTTTCGTGGGGAGACCTCTAAGCCAAGTAAGTTTGCAAATAATTGTTGCATCGGAGAGGCAGTTGCTCTTCTTCGACGAGAGTTTTCAATCAATGCGTTAAAGGATGGAATTCGCTGAGCACCAACCTCAGAAATAACATGATCAATCCAACCTTCAATTAATGCAAGTGCCATCTCTAATTTGTTTAGCGCATACTCTTGTGCTGGCGTTTGTTGTGGTGTGAATAAGCCTTGATCAATTGCAATAGATAAAGATTGCGGATTATTAATGTCAAAATCCTCTTGCGACATCGCAGCTTCTGCTTGGCGTTGAATTGCTTCCACATCAATTGTGATGCCTTTGCCATAAGTTGTGATTGCATCACGGATATAGCCCATTAACCACGGGGTGCTTGCAAATAACCTGGCCGCACTTACTTCGCGCAGCGCTAGGTAAATATCAACTTCTGCCTCTGGTAAACCAAGGCCTTGCGACCACTCATTAATATTTTGTGGAATTAAATGTGCACCAGAACTTAACGGAATTGCCGCATCATTTGCCCCAGTAATGTTGTTAGCGATGGCTCCAATACTTTGACCAAGTTGGGTTGCAATCATTGTGCCCATGAAGCTGCGCAGTAATCTGGCGAGCATCTCCTTCATCGCTTTTTGCTGCTCTTCACTTTGGTTTTGGGTACCAGAGAGCTCCACTGGTAATCCAGCCTGTGTTCCACTAATTACATTTGCCAGCGCATCAGCCATACCAACGGCTAGCGGCTCAATCATTTGTTGCCAGGAGAGTAAAGAGGA
>CAITID010000015.1 GCA_903892335.1 uncultured Actinomycetes bacterium | reverse complement strand
TGCCTTGATTGCATTATTAGTTTGAGTTTGATCCCACTCAGTTATTTCTGGGCCAAATGATTGACCACTAGCTGGATTTTGGGCGGTGAATGTTTTGCTCATTTGCGAATAATAACTGCTTATCTAATAAGGGGTTAATTAATAACGTGGCGCATTGCGGGTGCGCTCAACCTTTGGCGCACGTGTATTGCGTTTGCTCCAACAAATACTGTGCCAGTGGCGACGGGTTTCGGCATCATGTTCCAACCAGGCAACGGTATGGGGAGTTGCCATTGGAATAATTTGATCACAGCCGGGGCAGCGATATGGTTTATTTGAACTTGAACCAGTAATTTTTCGAACCACATAAATCCCATCGCCATGTTCTTCAATCTCATCTTGATTTTTTGGTGATGTGACCTCTCGCTCGGTACTTATGCGAGAGTTTTTACTAGCGCTCTTTTTTTTACGTGGACTCACAGGCATATTCTCGCAGTTTAACTTCTCGATTGTCAGCAAAGTAAGGCAAGATATTGCCATGACCATCAGCACATCAAGTGAGTTTGCGATCGAAATAAATGGTCTTACCAAAAACTACGGTGACAAGTTTGCAGTTGCCGGTATTGATCTGACTGTTTCCAAAGGTGAAATCTTCGCCCTGCTTGGTCCAAATGGTGCAGGAAAGACGACTACTGTTGAGATTTTAGAGGGTTTTCGAAATCTAAGCAGTGGGGAAATTAAAGTATTGGGTTTTGATCCAGCCACTAAAGGTGAAGCCGGTCGCAGTTGGCGAAATAAAATTGGCATTGTTCTGCAATCAACTACTGATGCGGCTGACCTTACAGTGCAAGAAACTGTTGAACATTTTTCACATTACTATAAAAATCCGCGAGATGTTGATGAGGTAATTGATGAAGTAGGACTTCGAGAGAAAGCAAAGGAGTTTGCTCGTAATTTATCGGGTGGCCAACGCCGGCGATTAGATGTTGCACTTGGCATTATCGGATCTCCAGAGCTTTTATTTCTTGATGAACCAACTACTGGATTTGATCCTGAAGCGCGGAGAGCATTTTGGGATTTACTAAATAAATTGCGAAGTGAGGGCACAACAATATTCCTAACGACGCATTACTTAGATGAGGCCGAGGCGTTGGCAGATCGAGTTGGCGTAATCGCAAATGGCAAGATAATTGAAATTGCACCACCTGCCACACTCGGCAACAGAGCAAATGCACCTGCGCGAATTACATGGTTAGAAAATGGAAAAATTCAAGAGATTGAATCAATTAATCCAACAGCTGAAGTGCAGAAGTTAATGAGCAGACTGAGCGGTGAAATTCCACAGCTTCAAATTATTAGACCAAATCTAGAGGATATTTATCTACGGATGATTGGTGAAAATAGATGAAAACTTTAAAACTTGGTTTACTGCGCGGGCGTATGGAGATTAAGGTCTTTATGCGCGGGCGCGAATCAGTTGTCTTTACTCTGCTCTTTCCAGTTATTTTGCTCTTTATCTTTGGTTCTGTTTTTAAAAACACTATTGCACCTGGCGTTACCTTTAGCCAATACTTTGTTGCCGGCATGATTGCCTCTGGCTTGGTAAATACCGGGTTTCAGCAACTTGCAATAACTATTCCGATGGAGCGAGAGTTCGGTACTTTAAAACGCCTACGCGGTCGACCGATCTCTGTTTCTGCTTACTTTATTGGCAAGGCGTACTTAATTACCTTTTTAATGATTCTACAAACAGCCCTGCTCTTAGGTTTTGGTGTGGCACTTTTTGGTTTAGAGATGCCAACCTCATCTAGTAAGTGGCTTACTTTCACTTGGTTAATTGTATTAGGAAGTGCGTGTTCCACAGTGCTTGGTATTGCCTTCTCTGTTGTTCCAAAAAGTGGACGTGGTGCATCAGCTGTTGTCTCACCCATCGTAATTATTTTGCAGTTTTTTAGTGGTGTGTTTTTTGTATTTAGTGAACTACCAACATGGATGCAGCAATTTGCTGCAATATTCCCGCTCAAATGGCTAACCCAAGGCATGCGCTCTGTGTTTTTGCCTGAATCCTTTGCAACACAAGAAGTAGCAGCTAATTGGGAGCTTGGCAGAACTGCAATCATCTTGGTAGTTTGGTTAATCGCTGGATTGTTTCTAGCTATTAAGACTTTTAAGTGGAGTGAGGAGTGAGACTTAAATTTGTTATTGCCTCTTTATTACTAACATCTCTGTCCTTAGCCTCAGTTCATGCTGCAACTCCTACTCCTAAAGCAAGTGCAAAGCCAACTGCTAAACCAACTTCTAAGGCAACTGCTAAACCTGCCACTACAAAAAAGGCGACTCCTACTAAGAAACCAGTTGTAAAGAAAAAGAAGAAACCAGTTATAAAAAAGACAGCCACACCAATCCCATCACCATCTCCAGTTTGGCCACCAGTAAAGTTCACGGAGAACAAGGGCGTATATGCAAAAATTCCAACTGGTAAAGAAATTCTTGGCTTAATCTCAGCCAAGGTCGGCCTTGCAAATGATGTTCAAAAATGTGAGAAGAATGCTTGTGGCGCCGTTATTGTTGCTGCAAATTACACCTGTCGCTGGTGGGAGATTAAATCAACAGTGTTGGCACCTGATGCCAATGATCCAAAGAAGCGAGTTGTTTTGGGAAGTTTAAGAACCACATACGGGTTACTTTCACCAAAGACTTATGCAAACATATTATTAATTAGTGATGAGCCAATTTACACACCTGGTGTAGTCGATCCAGCCACTGGACTAATTGGTGATCCGATTCTGCGTCCTGGAATTACCGTTGGAAATATCTCTGCTATTTGTCATAAGGCTGATACTGATGAGAAATTACCAAGCAATATCTACTTACCAATTCGCTAGTTAGCGATTTGCTCCTGGTACCCAAAGCTCATCGCCCACATCTTTATTTACATATCTAGCTAGTACAAAGAGTAAGTCAGATAATCTATTTAAATACTTTGCTGTCAGTGGATTAACGCCGCCGCCAAAAGAGTGAATTGCATGCCAGGTTGCGCGCTCAGCACGTCTAGTCACAGTTCGAGCAACATGTAATAGCGCAGCTGCCGGCGTACCAGAAGGGAGTACAAATGATTTAAGTGGTTTTAAATCTGCATTGAAGTTATCAATTTGTGCTTCGATGTATTCGACTTGAGATTCTAAAACTCGAAGTGGTTCAAACTCTGGTTTATCAACAACTGGAGTGCAAAGATCTGCGCCAACATCAAACATGTCATTTTGAATTCTGATCAGTAATTTAACTATCTCAGCATCTGCTATTTGACCAAGTGCTAGGACAACTCCGATTGAGGAGTTAGCTTCATCAACTGTTGCATACGCTTCAAGGCGTGGATCATTTTTTGATGTGCGACTCATATCCCCGAGTGAGGTAGTGCCATCATCGCCAGTCTTGGTGTAAATCCTCGTCAAATTAACCATAACCGCACCCTAGTCCAGCATTACTGGTTGGGCAATTACAATTACCGCATGGATCGATTTCGGGTTGTTGGCGGCGCCCGACTTTCTGGAGTTGTAAAAGTATCTGGTGCTAAAAACTCCGCCTTAAAATTAATGGCGGCCACATTGCTGGCGCCAGGTAAAAGCACCATCACAAATCTGCCCGACATCGCAGATGTTGAATACATGGCTGAGTTATTAACTCGTCTTGGTTGCAAGGTTGAAATTAGTAAGAGTAAATCAGAGGTATCAATTGACGTACCAAATGAGATCACACACCGAGCAGATTATGATTTAGTTAGAAAGCTTCGTGCTTCAATAAATGTATTAGGCCCACTTGTTACCAGAGTTAAAAAAGCTGAGGTTGCACTTCCTGGTGGAGATGCTATTGGATCACGCGGGTTAGATTTTCATATTGATGGCTTAACGCAAATGGGCGCACAAGTTCATTCAGAACACGGCTATGTAATCGCACAAGCACCAACTGGCTTAGTTGGTGCCGCTATAACTTTAGAGTTTCCAAGTGTTGGCGCTACAGAAAATTTAATGACCGCAGCCGTCTTGGCCAAAGGTGTAACAACAATTGATAATGCTGCTCGCGAGCCAGATGTAGTAGATCTTGGTGAGTTCTTAATTGCAATGGGCGCAAAAATAACTGGCTTGGGTTCACACACTATCGAAGTAACTGGTGTTACTAAATTAAATCCCGCTACCCATGCAACGCTGCCGGATCGAATAGTTGCCGGTACTTGGGCATTTGCCGCAGCAATGACACGTGGTGATATCACAATAGAAAATGGCAGAGCAGATCATTTAGAGCTACCACTTGATAAGTTGGTTGCAGCGGGTGCAGTAATTACTACAACTGAGAATGGCTTTAGAGTAAAGATGGATCGCCGGCCATCTTCAGTTGATGTTGCAACACTTCCCTACCCAGGATTTCCAACTGATTTACAACCAATGGTTATCACCTTAAATGCAATTGCAGATGGCACCTCCCTAGTTACCGAAAATGTATTTGAAGGAAGATTTATGTTTGTAAATGAGTTGCTCAGATTAGGTGCCAAAGTTTCAGTAGATGGCCACCACGCTGCAATTACTGGAATCAAACAATTATCAGCAGCCCCAGTTGCAGCAACTGATATTCGAGCCGGCGCTGGTTTAGTACTAGCGGCTCTAGTTAGTGATGGTGAGACAATTATTGAAGATGGCTTTCATATTGATCGGGGTTACCCAGATTTTGCAAGACAATTAACAGAGTTAGGTGCTGATGTCACTCGAATCTAAAGATTCAGCCGCTAATTACTCACCGGATAGAAACTTAGCGCTGGAGTTAGTGCGTGTTACTGAAACTGCCGCAGTTGCCGCATCGGCTTGGGTAGGCCGTGGTGATAAGGATGCTGCAGATGGCGCAGCTGTTGCTGCAATGCGCAAGATGATTAATACCGTTGATATGCAAGGTGTGATTGTGATTGGTGAGGGTGAAAAAGATAACGCACCGATGTTGCACAATGGTGAAGTAGTTGGAAATGGCAATGGTCCATTGTGTGATGTGGCAGTTGACCCAATTGATGGCACAACTCTTACCTCAGCAGGTTTAAATGGCGCAGTAAGTGTGATCGCACTTGCACCGCGCGGTTCAATGTTTGATCCAAAAGATGTTTATTACATGAACAAAATTGTTACTGGACCAGAGGCAGCATCCGTTATTGATATTACGGCGCCAGCTGGTGAAAATGTTCGCAGGGTCGCAAAAGCAAAGGGCGTAGATGTCAGCGACATAACTGTGATTGTCTTAGATCGCCCGCGCCATGATGAATTATTAAAAGAGTTACGGGCTGCAGGTGCTCGAATTAGATTGATTAGAGATGGTGATGTGGCAGCTGCAATTGAAACTGCAAGACCAAATACAGGCATTGATATTTTGATGGGAATCGGTGGAACACCTGAAGGCGTTGTTACCGCTGCTGCAATGCGAGCACTTGGCGGAGTTATCCAAGGCCAACTACATCCACGCAGTGATGGCGAGCGCGCTAGTGCTAAAAATGCTGGCTATGACTTATCAAAGGTTTACACCACAAATGATTTAGTTTCATCCGATGATGTTTTCTTTTCAGCTACTGGAATCACCGATGGCGAGTTACTAAAAGGTGTTCGCCACACCGCATTTGGCGCAGTAAGCCAATCATTAGTTATTAGAGGAAGATCAAAAACCGTTCGAATCATTGAAACCGAACACCGATTTAATTAATTAGCGCTCTCACCAAGAATTGAAACTCGGTTATTTGCAACTGAGATAAAACCGCCGTGAATTACAAAGTCATTAACGGAGCCATCAGTAGTTTTAATTGAAACAGTGCCATCGGCAAGAACTCCAAGAAGCGGTGCGTGATCAGGTAGAACACCTAGATCTCCTTCTAGTGTGCGCGCAGATACCATCTTTGCTTCACCAGACCACACCCGCTTCTCCGGGGTTACTACCTCAACTCTTAGCATCGTTAGGACTTAGCCAACTCTGCTGCTTTGCGTTCCACATCTTCTAAGCCACCACACATAAAGAAGGCTTGCTCAGGAACATGGTCATACTTTCCATCAGCTAGTGCTTCAAATGCTGAAATTGTTTCAGACAGTGGCACAAATGAACCATCAAGGCCAGTAAAGACCTTTGCTACGAAAGTATTTTGTGACAAGAATCGTTGAATACGACGAGCACGGCCTACGAGAATTCGATCCTCTTCAGAGAGTTCATCGATACCAAGAATTGCAATAATGTCTTGCAGATCCTTGTAACGTTGCAGAATTTGTTTAACTCGGTTTGCCACACGGAAGTGGTGCTCACCAATATAACGTGGATCCAAAATACGTGATGTTGAATCAAGTGGATCTACCGCAGGATAGATACCAAGCTCAGAAATTGGACGAGACAACACTGTCGTTGCGTCCAAGTGAGCGAAGGTGGTGTGTGGAGCTGGGTCGGTGATGTCATCAGCAGGAACATAAATTGCTTGCATCGAGGTAATTGAGTGACCACGAGTTGAAGTAATTCGCTCTTGCAGCTGACCCATCTCATCAGCAAGTGTTGGTTGGTAACCAACTGCAGATGGCATACGACCTAGAAGTGTTGAAACCTCAGATCCAGCTTGGGTAAAGCGGAAGATATTATCGATGAATAAAAGCACATCCTGTTTTTGCACATCGCGGAAGTATTCAGCCATTGTTAGTGCAGACAGAGCAACTCGCAAACGTGTGCCAGGTGGCTCATCCATCTGTCCGAAAACTAATGCAGTCTTATTGATAACTCCGGTTTCCGTCATTTCAAGGAACAAGTCATTACCTTCACGAGTACGCTCACCAACACCGGCGAATACAGATACTCCACCGAAGTTTTCAGATACACGATAAATCATTTCTTGAATCAAAACTGTCTTTCCTACACCGGCGCCACCAAATAGACCAATCTTTCCACCGCGCACATATGGTGTTAGTAGATCAATAACTTTGATACCGGTTTCAAACATCTCTGTCTTTGATTCAAGTTGATCAAAGGCTGGAGCTGTGCGGTGGATTGGCCAACGCTCCTTAATATCTAATGATGATGTTGGAACATCTAGTGATTCACCCAAGGTATTGAAAACGTGGCCTTTTGTTACATCGCCAACAGGAACCGAGATCGCAGATCCAGTGTCGGAAACGGTTGCACCACGGACCATGCCGTCAGTTGGTTGCATAGAGATTGCGCGAACTAAGTTGTCACCAATGTGTTGTGCAACTTCAAGGGTTAACTTCTTAGTCTCACCTCCTACTGTTACCTCAACATTTAACGCATTAAAGATGGCTGGCATTGCATCGGCGGGAAATTCAATATCCACTACCGGTCCAATTACACGGGCAACTCTTCCAGTTGCTGTTTTAACTGACATTATTCGCTCCCTGCGCTAGCTGAGGCCAACGCATCTGCGCCGCCTACGATTTCACTGATCTCTTGGGTAATTTCGGCTTGACGAGCCGCATTTGCAAGTCGCGTTAACGACTTAATTAATTCATCAGCATTGTCAGTTGCTGATTTCATAGCGCGACGGCGTGCTGCATGCTCAGAAGCTGCAGATTGCAACATCGCGTTAAATACTCGAGCCTGAATGTAGCGAGGAAGAAGTGCATTTAATACCTCGCCGGCATTTGGTTCGAATTCATACATTGGCAGTAAGCCAGCTGGTGCAGATGATTCAACAACTTCAAGTGGCAGCATTCGCTTTGCATCTGGAGTCTGGGTGATCATCGATTTAAACTCGGTATAAATAATGTGTAGCTCATCGACACCATTTGGATCAGTTTGCGCATCAGCAATAAAGGCGGCAATCAAAGAATCAGATACCTCTTTGGCGTGTGCATAAGTTGGGTTATCTGAAAAACCTGACCAAGATTGTGTAATTTTGCGGTTACGAAACTTATAGAAGTTAATTCCTTTTCGTCCTACCAAATACGGATTAACCTCAAGTCCGCGGGATTCAAGGAGAGTTACTAATTGATCGCCCTCTTTAATCGCTGCATTTGAGTAAGCACCAGCCATACCGCGGTCTGCCGTAATAATTAACACCGCAGCACGCTTTGGATTTGCAGACTCTGTTGTTAATGGATGGTTGGTACTAGACAAAGATGCAACAGCAGATACGGCGCGGGTCAACTCATTTGCATAAGGAGATGAGGCGGCAACTTTTTGTTGCGCCTTAACAATGCGTGAAGCAGAGATTAGCTCCATCGCCTTGGTTATCTTCTTAGTCGCCTTTACCGACCGCATACGGCGGCGATAAATACGAAGTTGGGCACCCATTTGTTTTCTCTCTTATCTCTGTCTGATTATCTTTTAACCGATGGAACTTGACGGGTAATTTGCTCATTATCCAAATCAGTTAAAGCATCAGCTTTTTTCTCATTTACAGCTGGTGCAACCGATGATTTAAATTGAGTTTTAAATGTGGCGATCGCCTCTTCAAGGGATGCGATTGTGTCATCACTTAATTCGCGAGTTGATGAGATTGCATCATTAATCCCCTTGCGCTCACGAGCAATGAAATCTAAGAACTCACTTTCAAAGCGGCGAATATCAGCAACTGGAATTGAATCCATCTTGCCGGTAGTTCCTGCCCAAATTGAAGCTACTTGGCGCTCTACGGAAAATGGTGAGTACTGACCTTGTTTTAACAATTCAACCATTCGCGCACCGCGCTCTAGCTGTGCCTTTGAAGCAGCATCTAGATCTGAACCAAAAGCAGCGAATGCTTCTAGCTCACGGAACTGAGCAAGATCAAGACGCAAACGTCCAGCAATCTTTTTCATCGCCTTTGTTTGGGCCGATGAACCAACGCGAGAGACTGAAATACCTACGTTAATCGCTGGGCGAACACCCGCGTTAAATAGATCTGTTTCTAAGAAACACTGACCATCGGTAATAGAAATTACGTTGGTCGGAATGAATGCAGATACGTCATTACCTTTTGTTTCAATGATTGGTAGGCCAGTCATGGAGCCACCACCTAATTCATCAGATAACTTCGCACAACGCTCAAGCAAACGAGAGTGTAAATAAAACACATCTCCTGGGTAAGCCTCGCGGCCCGGTGGGCGCCTTAGCAATAGCGAGACTGAACGATAAGCCTCAGCCTGCTTTGAAAGATCATCAAAAATAATTAATACATGTTGTCCGTTATACATCCAGTGCTGACCAATTGATGAGCCGGTGTATGGGGCTAGATATTTAAAGCCAGCAGGATCAGATGCAGGAGCAGCCACAATTGTTGTGTACTCCATCGCACCAGCAGCTTCTAATGCACCTTTAACGGAAGCAATTGTTGAACCCTTTTGACCAATCGCAACATAAATACATTTAACCTGCTTCTTTGGATCCCCACTCTTCCAGTTTTCTAACTGGTTGATGATGGTGTCAATTGCAATTGCAGTCTTACCAGTTTGGCGATCACCAATAATTAATTGACGTTGACCTCGACCGATTGCAGTCATCGAGTCAATTGCTTTGATACCAGTTTGCATTGGCTCTTTAACTGGCTGGCGTTGCACAACAGATGGCGCTTGAATTTCAAGTGCGCGAGTTGTTTCGGCTTTGATCTCACCCTTGCCGTCAATTGGTCGGCCAAGTGCATCAACAACACGTCCTAGGAAACCATCGCCAACTGGAACAGAGAGAATTTCTCCAGTACGACGAACTGATGTTCCTTCTTCAATTCCGGTGAACTCACCCAAAATAACAACACCGATTTCGCGAACATCTAAGTTCAGCGCTAGTCCTAATGTGCCATTTTCAAACTTTAATAATTCATTGGTCATGGTCGATGGCAGACCTTCGATACGCGCGATGCCATCACCTGCCTCGGTTACTGTTCCGATTTCATCTTTTACTGCAGCCCCTGGTTTATAAGCTGCGACATGCTTTGCCAGCGCATCGCGGATCTCTTCCGGGCGGATCGTAACTTCAGCCATCTTCTCTCTTCTCTCTCTTTATATAACTAGAAAGGTTATCTCTAGTTAATTCTTTTGATTTAACCTACGAGCGCTCTGCTCGCCTCTGCTAAACGATTAACAACGGTGCCATCAATAATCTCATCGCCGTAGCGAATCGAAATGCCACCTAAAACCTTAGGATCTACCTCAACATTTATATGAACTGATTTACCAATTGCCTTGCTAAGTGAGGTAATCAAATTTTGTTGTTGCCCTGGGCTAAGTGCCACAGCAGTTTTAACATGTGCAACTATGCGATTTCGGCGAATTGAAACATAGTGTGAGTATGCAGCTAATGTCGCATCAAGATTTCGACCGCGACGTAATACAACTACTCGACGAAGTAAGTTAAGGGTTGAATTTGCGTACTTACCTTTAACAATTGATTCCAGTAATGCCACCTTGCCAGAATCAGAATCTGCTGCGGTATTTAATGCCTGACGCAGCTCTGGGTTAGCAGTTAACACTTGGGCAAAATTAAATAGTTGGTCTTCA
>CAITID010000014.1 GCA_903892335.1 uncultured Actinomycetes bacterium | reverse complement strand
TTTGTGTAGTCAAACTTTTCAACGGCTCGAATTAAGCCCAAGTTTCCCTCTTGGATTAGATCAAGAAATAGCATGCCGCGGCCGGTGTAACGCTTGGCCAAGGAAACTACTAATCGAAGGTTTGCCTCAAGCAGGTGATTCTTAGCGACCTGACCATCAAGAATAATTCGCTCATACATCCGCTTAGTTTTCTTATCCATTTTCTTATCGTGCAAAATCTTCTCACCAGCAAATAGACCTGCCTCAACTCTGGTTGCTAGATCTACCTCCATCTCAGCATTAAGGAGTGCAACTCGACCAATTAACTTCAGGTAATCCTTAACTGGATCTGCGGTAGCACCAGCAGTTAAAACTGTTTGTTCTGGTGGTAGGTACTTAAGCTCTGTCTGCAAGCGAGTTAGCTCGTATGCAAAAATCTGATTTAACTCTTCTAGATCTCCAAAGAAGCCCATAATGATGGACTCAACTAGGATCTTTGAAGCCTTCTCATTAAAGGTCTTCATTGATAATTGCTGTTTAACTGTCTTTAAATTTAAGTTCTTTGACTCGGCATATACCGCGATCTGCTTCTGTGCCTTTGGATTATTAGTATTTTTATGAGAGATCGCCGTTAAAACATTGGTGATGATCTCAATTTCTTTCTTTAACTTCTGGCGCTCATTCTTATCAACTTCATCCTCATCATCATCTGAGTCCTGCAGAATGAAAGCATCCTTCTCATTACGAGAGTCATCTCCTGATTTAACCTCGCGAGTTTTCTTCTCATTCTCACCAGCTTCAGCCTCAAGGATCTCACCAACTTCTTCGATAAGTTTTTCTGGATCCTCTAGATCAACCTCTTCAACTTCAACCTCTTGGCCATCGATTTTAACAACGGCTTTGCCGCCCTTTGTTGTAGTAGTTGTACTAGATACAACTGGCGCAGGTGGTGCAACTAAATCTAACTCGGCCCGCTTTAGAACACGGCTTGGTGTGCCAAGGCCGGCTTTGCGCATCTTCTCAATTAACTTCGGCACTGATAATTCAAGCTCGCGTGCTTCAACTACTAACTCTTGATCAGCCTTTTTTGCAATTCTATTTATATTTGTAACACCGCGAGATGCTAACTCTGCCAGCAATTCTTTCTGGCGAGTGATTGACTCTTTAACTTTAATAATTTGTGCCACATCTTTGGCATCTAGTACTTGCTTAAGTGCAATCTTTACCGGAGCAGCTTTTTTAGCAGGTAATTTCTTTGCAACTGTTTTCTTTTTAGCAGGCTTGCTCTTACTTACAACCTTCTTGCCCGCTTTAACGCCTTTTTTGGGCGCACGAATTACAGCCACAATTCATCCTTTGTTTTGAGGTCTAAATCCTTTTGCGATTTATTTAAACCGCCTTGACCACTGCCTATATTATAAATTGTCCACAGGGTATTTTGCACATCCAAACTCAAAATTTGCTCATATTTAAAGATTTTCTCCCCCGCTCTAGACCTTTGATTTAGAGATTAACGAGGATAAAGCGCTCACAACCCTTACTAAACCTGCATGAGGCTGCAATTTCTCATCCAAGAATTGATCTGCCCTGGCCTCGAGCATGAGTGAGAGCACGCGCTGATCCTTGCCATAAAAATCAAGTGGCACATAGCTGCCGGAATATGGCTGATTCTCAATCACCTCACCTACTGAGCTAAAGCAATCCTTGGCCAATTGTGCGAGCCACTTCGGGGTATGAAAATCATCAGTGCCTAAACAAATAGGCGGCCTGGCTTGGCCGTGATTTACAGCATTTGGATGTTGATTTAATCGATATGAATGCACGTCAATTATCAAAACGCCGTTGTGTTTAACTAACAAATTACTGACTAAATCTGTAAAGGCTTTTGCATAGGGCTTAAAGTATTTATCAATTAAAGGCTTAGGGTTGAAATCCTCATCGCGCAGATTTTTACCAGTAGATGTTTTAATATATACCGCGCCCATTCCAACCTTGTTCATAACCTCGCGCTCATCTGGAAAGCGCTCTGGGTCAATAACTAATCTTGATAATTGATTTTTAAATATCCAAGGTTTCAAAGATAAATCAGCTACGGCATTATGTGCGATTAGATCAGTATGAGAATCAGTCATCTGATCTAGTTCATAAGATAATTCTTCATCAGTAAGCAAAATCGCACTTCGGATATTTTCTGGAATTAGCCGGCTGCTATGTGGCACATGCAAAATTACAGGAATTTGCCCAGCGGTAACTTCAAAGCCTTCACTCACAAATTACAACCGGCCCGCCTCATTGACCTGCTTTAAGAACTCTTGTGTCTCTTGCTTCTGCGGCTTATTTAAAATCTGACTAGGAGGTCCCCACTCTAGGATGCGACCATCTTTAAGGAAGCAAACTTCATCTGCTACTTGCTTGGCAAAGCCCATCTCATGGGTGGCAAGAACCATGGTCATACCTTCAGCTTTTAGATCGCGAACAGTTTTTAAAACCTCATTAACTAAAACTGGATCAAGGGATGAGGTAATTTCATCTAGTAGTAATAATCTTGGATTTAATGCAAGTGATCTAATAATGGCAACTCTTTGTTGTTGCC
>CAITID010000013.1 GCA_903892335.1 uncultured Actinomycetes bacterium | reverse complement strand
GACATTCGGAATTAAGATTCGCTCTTTACCCTTTGAAATAATTAATTTAACAGTGCCAGCTTGCGTAATTTTGCCACCACCTGCCGGATCAGATGAGATGATCTTTCCAGTTGGAATATCCTCACTAAAGACTTCTTCACCGATCTCAGCCATTAATCCAATATCTGCAAGAGTCTGTGTCGCCTCCTTTTGTGTCATTCCGGCAAGTGAAGGAACAGTAATTCGACCAGCGGTTAAAATTGAGTAAGCACCAAAAACTAGTGCTCCCAAAAGGACAAGTGCGATGATTCGATTTCGTTTAACCCGGCGAGAGGTCTTGCGAGTTTTAATACCCACCGAATTCTCTCCTTTTAACTGCTGACTCAGATTTTTAGGGGCAATAATTTGAGTCGTTTTTTCTTTGATACCTTCAAATGCTGATGCAACCCTAACCTTGCCTCTTTTGTTTGCCTTCTTCAAAACACTACTTGTGATCGGTGGCAGATCAAGTTCTAAGCTGAGTTGGCCTCGCCTTGGATCTATTGAAACCTCCAAATCACGCAATCTCGATAACAATGCCTGGGCATCCTTTGGTCGATCATCTGGATTCGGGGCGGTAGCGGCAAAAACAATTTCTGCAATTTCTACTGGGATGCTTGGGTTGATCTCACGCACATTTGGAATTCGCTCATTGACATGTTTGTAGGCAATTTGAATTGGTGTTTGACCATCATAAGGTTTCTTACCAGTTAACATCTCAAAGATAACAATTCCGAGGGCATAGATATCACTTCGTGCATCGGCTATGCCACGTTGAACTTGCTCAGGGGATAGGTATGAAACGCTACCTAAGACCACACTTGATTCAGCGGTCAACGTTTGTCCAATTACGGCGCCAGCTGCCAAGCCAAAATCTGCAACTTTAATTCGACCATCTTTTGCAATCAAAATATTTTCCGGCTTGATATCCCGGTGAATAATGCCGATCTGGTGCGCTGCCGAAAGCGCAGATACAACTGGATTTAAATATCGAAATAAATTCTCAATAGATAATGGTGCTTGTTCATTAATCAAATCTCGAAGTGTGCTGCCCTCTACTAACTCCATCACAATAAATACTGCGGGTACACCGCCCTCATTCCAACCTTGATCTTGGATTGAAACAATATTTGGATGAGATAAGGCAGCGGTTGCTTTTGCTTCTTTAATGAATCTAGAAACAAAAGCTTCATCATTTGCTAAATGCGGGTGCATGATTTTTACTGCCACTAGCCGGTCTAACCTGGTATCTAGTGCGGCATAAATAGTGGCCATTCCACCTGCGGCCAAAATGCGTTGCAGCAAGTACCGATTATCAATTAACTCACCAGTTAAATCAGCCACCTGCAAATATTAGGTAATTAAGGTTAAAGCGCAGTTTTAGGCACGCCATCAAATATGTAATCTGCCGCATCCTTAGTTAATTCCTTGGCAAAATGAGTTTTTTGCGCCTGTTGGAAAGTGATCATTTGATCCTTTATTAGATCACCATCTCGATCTAAAACTCGAGCTAAACCGATCTCATCAGATATATCTAGCCAAATTAACGCATCTAGATAGGGACGAAATTGAGATTGCCCGGCTGTTACTCCCTCCAAAATATAAATCTGATTCTTTGCCACGACCTTTGATTTTACAAACTTATTTGCATGCCAATCATAAATGTCATATCTAAACTCCTGATTTTTAGAGATTGGCACCAGTACTTGCTCAATCACTCTGGCGGTTAGTCTGGGAGTGAAAGCATCACTCCAACCATCATATAAATCATCGACGGCGATGATGGCTACATCTGCCATATCCACCTTTAGCGATCTAGCTAAAGTAGATTTTCCCGATCCAGCTGGCCCATCAATTGCAATTAAATTACCAGCTTTTAACCGAGTTAACTCACTTAATAAGTTTTGGTACTGCATTTACCTTTGATTCTCTCTGCCAGCGAACCCAACCCAAAACGGCGATAGCGGTGAAAATCAAATACAACACCGAGGTTAGATATAGCTCACCTTTAAAGTATTGATAGGTATATGCCAAGTCGACTACAAACCAAAGTGGCCAGGCTTCAAATCTTTGCAAAACCATTAAAATTTGCGCGATCACACTTCCAGTAAAGCCAAAGGCTTCGATCGCAGATGAGGTAGCACCTATCTCTATTAATATCGGATACAGCAGTACCGTCGCTGTTATCAAAACAAGTGTGGTGATGATTCGCTCTTTATTTGTGGAGTAGCGGGGTTTTGCCCCAGATTTGCCCCAACCAATCCAACCCCAAATAGCAGCTGCAATAAATACTAATTGAAGTGCGGCGCTGGCATAGTAAGCCGAATCT
>CAITID010000012.1 GCA_903892335.1 uncultured Actinomycetes bacterium | reverse complement strand
GTTTTTTCAATCTCCTGCGCAAAATTAAGTGCTGGAAAACGCTTTTGTGCATTGGCAATCGCCTTTGGATCATGCACAGTTACAACTGCGCCAGCTGCCTGAATTTGTGCTGCAATATCTAGCGCTGGTGAATCTCGTACATCATCACTATCAGGCTTAAACGCAGCACCTAGAATCGCAACCTTCTTACCAGTTAGATCATCAGTTAGATCTTTGCGAACCAATTCAATAATTCGCTGGCGAGCACGTAGGTTAATTGAGTCAATCTCTTTTAAGAACTCAAGTGCTTGTTGGGCGCCAAGTTCCTCAGCCCTTGCCATAAATGCTCGAATATCTTTTGGTAGGCATCCGCCGCCAAAACCAATTCCGGCTTGTAAAAATCTATTTCCAATACGTGGGTCATATCCAATTGCCTTGGCCAGCACAGTTACATCTCCACCAGCTGCTTCACAAATTTCAGCCATTGCATTTATGAATGAGATTTTGGTTGCTAAAAATGAGTTAGCTGCGACCTTAACTAATTCAGCAGTTGGCAGGTCGGCTCGAACCCATGGCGTTGCATCAGCTAAATTCTTTGCATACACCTGCTTTAAGGTTGCTTCAGCTTTATCACTAGTTGTTCCAACTACTAAACGATTTGGTCGCAGCGTATCTTCAACTGCAAAACCTTCCCGTAAAAACTCTGGGTTCCAGGCTAAATCAACATTGGGATTTACCTGAATTAATCGAGTGCGCAATCTACTTGCTGTTCCGACCGGCACAGTTGATTTTCCAACAACTAACGAGCCAGACTTCACAATCGGGGCAATCTGTTCAAGTGCGGCATCAACGTAGGTTAAATCTGCAGCATTACCACCTTTAACTTGCGGCGTACCAACACAGATAAAATGCACATCACAATCTTTAATAGCTTTAAAGTCCGTAGTAAAAGTTAACCGACCTGACTTAATTTGCTCTGTTAACAACTCCTCTAAATCTGGCTCATAAAATGGCACCCTACCTTGCGCCAATAAATCAATCTTCATTTGATCAACATCAACGCCAATTACCTCAAATCCCATACTTGCCATACAAGCAGCATGGGTTGCACCTAAGTAGCCAGTACCAATAACAGAAAGCTTTAAACTCATGGTGGTTAGCCTATCTATTTGCAAGGATCATCTGCAGCAGTTTTACTTTTGAATTTATCAACGATTATTGGTGTTGAGGAAGTAGTTGCTGATGGCGATGGTGAAGGGGTTACCTCATCAATTACCGCTCTATCCTCTTTCAATCTCTGCCACAGCTCAGGAGCAAGTACTGGATCCCATAGAACTGAAGCGGTAACACCATTTGAGTTGTAGTAAAGATTTGATAATGGCACAGTCAAAGTTCGAACCTTTGTTGTAGATAAAGATTTCATCTGCTTGGCCAAAGTAATTAAATCTGAGCTCTGCAAGCCTGAGTCGGTAATAACTGCAGATAGCGATGAGTTTATAAAATTGACCATCGTAATTGGATTTAATAGCACACCGGCGCTAGTTGCTTTACGAAGTACTGAGCTAATGAATTGTTGTTGACGTTGCATACGACCGATATCGCCTAATCCATC
>CAITID010000011.1 GCA_903892335.1 uncultured Actinomycetes bacterium | reverse complement strand
TCGCTTTATACTTTTGATAATCGAATGTCGATCGAGTTCAGCGAAAAATCAAAGAAGATTGCAATCTGTGAGAAATGCAATGCATCTGCCTATCGTTTCTACGATTGCCCTAAGGTGCCGTGTAATTCGCTTAATCTACTTTGTGAAAATTGTGCAGAGAATATGACTGATGAGATTTGCACGCATCCACAGCGCAAGTATCGAAGCACTGAATTAATCGGCTAATAGCTGCTCTGCGTGTTCCTGCGGGTGGCGGGTATAGGTCTCTATCCACTTTTTAACTGAGTATTCACCTGATTCAGTATGTGTGCCAACATTGTTTAATTGCTCAGGAGTTAATCGTTTAATTAGTAAAAGTGAAGATTCCCGAGAAGCTTTAAACAGCGCAAGTGAAGCTTCGATAGGTAACTCTTTGTAACCCAAAGTTTGCGAGTTTGCCCATTTGTTTTCATCATAACCTTGAATAGTCGTACCAGGCTCAGCAATTAATCTGCGTAATCTGGCGCAGCTTTGCGATTCACTATCAGCTAGGTGGTGAATGACTTGACGAGCATTCCAGCCATCTTTTTTTGGTTGATCTAAATTACTCTGTGGGAAGCTAGCCACTGCATCAAGGAATTTCTTAGTGGCTAATTCATAATCTTTAGCAACCTGCTCAATATTCATTTATTCATCCTATCTTCTTAGAAACTTTCGTATGCCGATCCAGATTCGCTTGCTTAATTTAGTGGTTTTAGTAATCGGTGAGTAACCCATAATTGGCTTTGAGCTTGGATCCTCTGGCGTCTTCACATTGCGAAGTGCTGGTGAGGATTCATCTAGGGAGGCTGCGATGATGCTGATTGCAGATACCAATGACATACAACGGACCAGTTGATCCCGGGGAATCTGCTGATTTCTAAGAATTAACTCATCAGTTAAATTATCAGCCACTATCTGCAGCTCTTGGGCAATTCCATCTGATTGATTTTGGTGATCATCATCTTTGATTAATTCAATTTTTTCACTGATAGCAACACTTGTTGCAGATAGGGCGTGTGCTAGTGCTCTATCTACCAACGCAACTCTGGCTGGGTCTTGGCTAGCATCAAATAATCTTCTGGCGATAGTCCTGACCTGAACCACCATATGTTCAATTGCCACACCACTTACATACAAAGCATCCGCCTCTTGTTCCTCAACTAACGGTGACCACTTTGCATACTCACGAGCCTCTATTGCCTGCGATCTTAAATCTGGAATCTCTTCAACTAATAATCTTGCCTTAGCTAGCCAATTACCCGCCTGCTTTTGATTAAATGTAGAGGCTAATCCCTCTGACATTTCAATTAACAACTCCGCTGATTTTCTTCCGATTCGTGAAATTTGATCAATGGTTCGACCGGCAGGAGTTTTTGCATCTGAAAAATAAGAAAAGGCAATTGCAATAATTGCTCCAACTAAAGTGGATGAAAGTCTATGCAGAGCGGTGTTCTCACTTAGTCCTGGGCCCAGCACAATTAAGGCAGTTACCGGCACGTTAACAGAGGCAACCTCACCTAAGCGAAGTCCTCTGGCAACTACCGAACAAAGTAATACTGTGGTGCCAACTGCAATAAAGCCAAAACTAAAGAAATGAACAGTTAGTAATGCAATGCTGGCACCAATTGCTGTGCCAATTAACTGACCAAAGCCTTCCCGAACAGATTTATAAAGTGAGATTCGAATACTTAGAGCACAAACTATTGCGGCAACTAATCCACCATTTGGAATTAATTGATCACCCACAATCCAGGCTGCTGCCGAAGCTAGGCTGGCAACGATAACTCTTCTAATCCATGCCTTGCGCTTAAAAAATAGGTTGAATACCTTTAACGATCTCTTCTTCATGGGCGAAACTTTATTTTCTTTGCATCCATGATCAGCTTAATTCGCGCGATAGCACTCTTACCCATGCCGTGCATTTGCTCTAAATCTTCCAATGAAATCTTGCGAAGATCAGAGATTTTATATAACTTGGCATCAACTAATGCTCTTCGAGCAGGTGCGCCTATGCCAATTTCGCGCCACTGCCCATCTAATTTCTCATACTTAGCTAAATCTGCTTCACCATTTGTAACTGCACAGTCAGATTTTTTTCTCGCCTTACCTTTCAGGGCCTTGGACATGGCTTAATGATAAAGCTCTATTTGCGTTTTTTCTTGATCATTATCTGAACTTGACGTTGATTCATTAATTTACGCACTAAAGTTTTTGGCAGCGGCTTATCAAAGTGCAGCGCACTTTTAGTTTGTGAGAAATCCTTTAAATCTGCGCGAAGTGCTTCAAGCACTGATCCACTGAATGGGTAGAAGGAGCAACCATTTTTTCTGGCGGCCAAGCCACAAACCACATCTTTACCTAATCTAAATGCTGGGATTCCATATGAGATTACCTGCTTTAACTCTGGTTCAATCTCTAAAATCATCGTACGCATATCCTTGAGCAACTTTCGTTGTGGCTCTATCTGAGCATTGATATATGCATCCACATCTTTCTTAGACATGTGGCTATCTTATGATTTTATCTATTTAAAGTGGCAGATTTCGATACATCGGCAAATACATTTTATCTGGCCTTGATCTACTTGGTAATTCGTTAGGGGCTTTAATAAACCCTAACTTTAAATATGCCGATATTGCGACATGATTCTCTGGCCAAACACCTAAACCTTGTCTGTGCCAACCTCGTTCAACACAAAGTTGATCAAGCCAATCCACCATTAACTTTGAAACACCTTGGCCCCGAAAATCTTGATCAATCCACCAACTAGAAAGCCAGCAATCCGCGCTTCGATCATCAGCTGCCTTGCTTACCTCTAGTAGTCCAATATCTTTGTCGCCGGCTACAACTACACACCATGTAGATATCCTTAAATAATTCTCCCAATAATTTATTGGTTTTTCAGATTCAATTTGATATTCGGCGCCAAATGCGGCAGGTGAATCTAATAGAGCTTTTAGTCGAACACATCGCAGTCGTGGTGCGTCCGCTGAAGTAAGTTTTAGAAGCTGAATCTGCAACTTATTTACTTCTTTCCAAACAATCTACTAAAAAAGCCAGGCTCCTTCGGATCATTTGCATGACCTTGGCAACGTTGGTTCTTTGGTACTCCTTTAAGTGCCTCTTCCACATGGTTTCCACAGCCACTCCAAGATGGTTTTTTGCATTTGCGACAAGTTGTTCTACTGCACATTTCTTATCCCCTTTTCTTGTTTTTCTTAATCAACTGACAAGTGATTTTTCAGCCGCCGGAGAGTTACTCCAAGTTAAATACCCACCATCTAGATTTACTGCGTTAAAGCCCATTTCATTTAAAAGCATCGTTGCGGTATGGCCACGTACACCTACTTGGCAACTAACTAAAATATTTTTATTAGTTAGCTCTGCCTTGCGTTCGCGAATCTCATCCACAGGTAAGTTATCAAAACCTGGGATACCACCACGTGCTACCTCGCTAGCGCTGCGAACATCAAGTAATTGGTAACCCATCTCTTGATACTCAGCGATCTGACTCCATTGCGCCGTTTTAGTTAAGCCAGAGAGAATATTTTCAGCAATATAGCCGAGCATATTGACCGGATCCTTTGCTGAGCCAAATGGTGGTGCATATGCCAGCTCTAAATCAGCTAGCTCTGGTGCGGTAATCCCACCACGCATTGCAGTTGCAATCACGTCAATACGTTTATCAACGCCTGCTATTCCAATACCTTGAGCGCCAAGAATTTCACCAGATTTTGCGTCAAAGATTAACTTTAAAGTCATCTGCTTGGCATCTGGATAGTAGCCAGCATGAGAGTTTGGATGAGCATGTATAACTTTGTACTTGCGATTAGTTTGTGACAATCGCTTCTCATTCCAACCTGTAGTTGCGATCATAAGATCAAAGACTTTAACAATTGCAGTTCCTATTGTTTTTACCTCTCGAACCTTTCGACCAGCAATATGATCTGAAACTACACGGCCATGTCGATTAGCAATATTGGCAAGTGGCACCAAGGTTGCCGAGCCATCTAAAGAATCGATTTTTTCTGCCGCATCCCCAATCGCATAAATACTCTTATCATTTGTTAAGTTGTTGCGATCAACGCTAATTCCATTTCGAGAGCCGATCTTCAAATCGGCCGCCTTAGCAAGTGAGATATCTGGTCGCACTCCGATTGCCAAAATGATTAAATCTGCTGGTAGCTCTAGACCATTTGCTAATAGAACAGAGCTTTCACTTATGCTCTTTGCACTTGTTCCAAGGTGCAGCTTGACTCCATGTGAGCTCATCTCTTTTGCAACCAAGGTGGCCATTTCAGGATCCAATGGCGCAAGAAGTTGATTGGCAGCCTCCACCACGCAGGTGTCTATTCCACGATGTATCAAATTTTCTGCGATCTCAACGCCAATAAATCCGCCACCAATTACAACTGCATTTTTTGGCTTTAGATTTACCTGCGAAACAATTCGTTCAACATCCTCGACTGTGCGAAGTGTTAATGCTCTTTCAACACCTGGAAGCGGAGGAACAATTGGTGAGGCACCTGGACTTAAGATCAATTTGTCGTAATTTAAATCGTACTCACGACCAGTTGCTAGCTCCTTTATTAAGACCGATTTTTGCTTTCTATTAATTGAAAGAACCTCACTTGCAACCCGAACATCTAATCTAAAGCGGGCATGAAGTGAATCTGGGGTTTGTAAAAGAAGAGATTTCTCTTCTTCGATTACTCCGCCAACGTAATAAGGCAAGCCACAGTTTGCATAAGAGACATGTCCACTTTTTTCAATAACAATGATTTCAGCATCATTATCAAGCCGGCGAAGCCTAGTAGCAGCGGACATCCCACCAGCGACTCCCCCGACAATTACAACTTTCTTGTTGCTCATGATTTCCTTTGTTTAACGATTCTTTAAGGTGTAACCAGTGGTAGGCCAGCATTAGCCCAATTAATAACGCCACCATTTAAGTGTGCTAGCGAGATGAATTGTTCATTGCTCATCTTTGCAACAGCATCAGCTGATCTGCGGCCACTGCGGCAATAAACTGCATAAGTTTTAGACTTATCAAGCTTTGCGATCTCATCTAAGAAAGTATCACTTTCGACATTGATATTTATTGCATTGGCGATATGGCCTTCATCAAACTCGGCTTTAGTACGGACATCTAAAATTATAACTCCGGATTCTTGGGTTTTTGCTTCAAATGCCACTGAATCTAGGTTCATTGCTGACTCACTTCCGCTTGCGCAACCGGTTAGTAAAACTGCACCCAATATTGAAATAATCGAAATCTGCTTTAACATTTAATCTCCCTAGGCTAGTGTTAAAAATAGTTTTTGCAATTGTGTTGTGACCGCCTCAGAATTTGATTTATTATCAACCAAACACTCCTTCAGGCTTGCAGAGATTAAGGTGAATGCAGCGGTGTTAACCGCCTTAGAAACAGCGGACATTTGCGTAACAATCTCCTCGCAATTGCGCCCTTCTTCTAACATTCTGACAACGGCTCCAAGCTGTCCATGAGCTCGCTTGATTCGATTAGTAATTGCTTCACTTTGCTCCTGGTCAATCAAAATATGTGAAATCTTCTTAGCCGCCATTTATGTATGCACCCTTTCCTGCCTTGACAATGGTTATACCCTAGGGGGTATACTAGGATTTATCAAATCAACACGGATTAGGAGCTAAGTAAATGTGTTCAAAAGTTACCTGCTTTAAATGTGGCAAACCAACCTGGGATGGTTGCGGTGAACATATAGAGGAAGCACTTTCGGGAGTTGCTGAGCAAGATCGCTGCTCCTGCTAATTTAATTTCTAAAGTTGCTAATATCTAAGTGTGCCTGCTGCCAGAGATGTTGTATCTGATCTAACGCAGATAGCCAATCCCCGCAAGGCAATAGATCTGCAACGCTTCTTTAAAACTGGCCCGGGTGATTACGCTGAAGGTGATGTTTTTCTTGGCATTGTTGTTCCTAAGACCAGAGTTATCGCAAAGAAATATCAAGATCTATCCTTACCAGAGATTAAGAAGTTAACTGAATCGATTTATCACGAGGTTCGCTTTTGCGGATTACTGATTTTAGTTTCCCAACTCGAGAAGGCCAAAACTAGGGCTACCCAAAAGAGGCTATTTGATTTCTATATCGGGCAATTAAAAGCTGGCTACGTTAACAACTGGGATTTAATTGATGTTACCGGTGTGCGCATGGGCAAGTATTTACTCGATGAAAAAAACTCACTATCAATCCTAAAGAAACTAGCAAAAAGTAATGATCTATGGGAGAAGCGAATGGCAGTGATTTTTACCTTTGCTTTTCAAAGAGCAGGTGATCCATACCCAACGCTAGAGATGGCTGACATTTTGCTTAAGGATGATCACGACCTGATTCATAAGGCGGTGGGCTGGGCGCTGCGGGAGGTTGGAAAGATGGATGGCCCGTTACTAAGAAACTACCTGAGAGAAAATGTAAAGCAAATGCCTAGAACAACTCTGCGATATGCAATTGAGAAATTCTCACAGGCAGAACGAAAAAGTTGGATTAAAGCTTAAATGAGTAGACTTACTCCATCTTGAGAGTTGGAGCTTAAATGGCAAGCTTGGTTGTTGATTCAGCGCCGCTAGTACTAGATGTTGGCGTTGTCTTACTTGCTGCGGCCACTCTTGGCTATGGAGCCCGGCGAGTGGGACTGCCCTCTGTTGCTGGTTACTTACTTACTGGATTATTAGTTTCACCATTTACGCCAGGCTTTGTTGCCGATGGAAGTCAGCTATCTCTGCTTGCCGATATTGGGGTTGTACTACTCCTTTTTGAAGTTGGAATTGAAATAGATTTAAAGCGAATTAGTCGAGAACAACGTTATCTATTCTGGGGAGTTCCCACACAAGTTGCAATTGGAATGTTGATTGGAACACCAGTATTTCTCTATCTGGATGTACCAATGCTTGGTGCCTTACTTCTTTCATTATCCATTGCAATGTCTTCAAGTGTTGTTATTGTGAACATTACTCGAAGTCCAAGGAGAAAAACTGACACAGTTACTGAGGAAGCGATGTTGGGGTGGTCAGTTGTGCAAGATGTTGTTGGAGTTAGCCTAGCTGCAATTATTTTAACTCTTTATGGAACTAGCGAACGACCACTAGTGATTGCTCTAGGAGGATTAGTTGGGTTTGCCTTCATTGCATACATTGCATCCAAAGTTTTGCCATTTATATTGAAGAAGGTTCGATGGGAAAAAGATCTATTTTTGATTTATTCAGTCTCTGTCGGATTGGTTTTAGCAGCCCTCGGCACAGTCGCATTTGGAATTCCCATGGCTTTAGCTGGTTTCGTGGCTGGATTAGCAATTAATCAAAGCAAAGATACCGAAGATGTTAGAAAGGCTATTCTGCCATTTAGAGATCTATTTGCAGTACTTTTCTTTGTTGTAATCGGCTCACTAATTCAACCCGCTCAACTTGATACATCATGGAAATTTGCCTTACTTGTTTTGGTATTAATGATAACTCTGAAAACTCTACCAACGGCTCTACTTGTAAAAACAAGTGGGTTAAAGATCAAGCCAATTCAATTTGGTGTTGGAATTAGTCAGATTGGTGAGTTTTCATTTGTTCTTGGCAGCTTGGCATTTAAAGAGGGCGTGATTACGGTAGATCAATTCAATGGGTTGTTAGTTGCGGTTGTTATTTCTATTCTTGGATCAACTCTGTTGGTCAGAAAGACAAAATCTCCAGATTTAAAGCAGTAAAAACTACTTTTCTTTACCCAAGGTTGAGAAGATTCTAAACAGCACCCAAGAAATCATCGCACTAACCAGTGAGGCCGCAATTACTGCAATTACTGCAATATCTTGAGTCTGCAGATCATCAAATGCAATCTGGGCAATAAATATTGCTACCGTAAAACCAATACCGGCGGCGCTGCCAGTAGCTGCCACCATAGATCTACTTGCACCATTTGGAATCTCTGCGATCTTTAATCTAGCCGCCAAATAAGTTGAGCAAAAAATTCCTAATGGCTTTCCAATTACTAAACCAAGAAATATTCCCCAAGCAATCACAGAGGTACTAGCTGTTTTTAAAGTATCTAAATCAAATTTAACTCCAGTGTTTGCAAAAGCAAATAGCGGCACTATCAAAAAAGAGCTCACTGGATGGAAACGATCTTCAAGCCACTCAATAATGGACTCAGAATTACCAGCCACTTTTGCTCGATTAGGTGTCATTAATCCAAGGATTACACCAGCAAGTGTTGGGTGTACCCCTGTTTTATACAGTGTGAACCAAAGGAGCACGCCTACTACTAGGTATGCAAGGGTTGCCTTGATCTTCAACAAATTAATCAGATAGATACTAATTACAACTGCGATACTTGCGATAAACCATTTAATTAAAATGCCATCTGAATAG
>CAITID010000010.1 GCA_903892335.1 uncultured Actinomycetes bacterium | reverse complement strand
CGCCATCATGTCGCAAATCTGCTCACGCAATCTTGGATGGCCTTGCCCGCTGCCATATTGCAAAGCCTCTGCGCCATTATCAGAGATTAATTTTTGAACTACTGAAGCCATCATCTCCATTGGCAGGGCCGAAAGATTTGGCATACCACCAGCTAGAGAGACGATCTCTGGGCGGGATGCAACTGCAAATAATGATCGGATCTCACTTGGTTTCATCTGCGCAGCACGATTAGCAAAGCGCTCTGTTAGATTTTCAACAGCGCCTGCCTTAATTCGTTCTGGATGATTTCCCATAATCAAACTCTGCCATAGCAACGGCAAATAATGTTAATTAATTACGTAATCCGGCTCGCCTTAAATCAGATACCCGCAAAGTTCCAGTTTTTGCATCATCTTCTGCTGATAAATAGAGCCGTTGAATTGCAACCAAAATCGACTCAACTAATGAGTCACGAAATTTAGGATCACTTAAGCGTTTTGCATCCCCTGGGTTGGAGAGATAGCCAAGATCAATTCGAACAGCTGGTGCCTTTGTTAATCGCAAAATATCCCAACTTTTACCGTGGGTGCGGCAATTTAATAAATCAGTACGGGCGCAGATTTCGCGCTGAATCAAAGTTGCAAATCGCTCACCAACAACAGAGTGAACACCCTGCACATCACGTCCGTAGTAATAGGTGGAAACACCTCTAGCTTTTTCACTGCTTTGACTATCAACTTTTAACGCGATAAATAAATCAGCATTTACCGAGTTAGCTAATTCAATTCGCTCCTTCTCAAGAGGTGAGTTCTTAGCGCTGCGAGTTAATAAAACTGTTACTCCTAATGCCAATAATCGCCCCTCTAAACGTTGGGCAATATCAAAGACAACCTCAGCTTCTTCAACACCATTTGCTACCTCACCTTTAAACTCACCACCCCAACTTGGATCGATCACAATAATTTTATTCGCTAAGGCGGGGCTGCGAACAGCATGCTTTGTATTTTCACGAAGGGCGCTAGGTGCACCACCAGAAACAGTTTTAACTAAACGTATCAAAGCGATCAAAGTACTTGGTCCACATTTACCATCAACTACAACACCAACTGATTTTTGAAACTCCTTAACCGCAAGATCGGTAAGTAAGCCGTAAACACCATCAATTTTTCCGCAATTAAATCCCATCTCAACTAAACGAGATTGCAAATTACTAACATCATCACCATGCATTAATGCAGTGCTATTTAATGCTAAAACTCGATCACCTAATTTATATCTAGCCTCTTCAAGGGCTCGGCTACTAACTTGATCAATTACACCAGTAACCTTTAGGCCACGCTCTTGCTGAAAAGCTTTTACCGCCTCTTCAACTGTTGCATCGAAATTATCAGTTGGTGAATTTAGAAATCCAAGACGGACCAAAATGTTAACAAAGAGGGCGACCGCATCTCCGCGATCGCCCTTAGTTAAATCTTTGCTCATTATGAAATCATCTTTTATTAGTAAAACAAATTACTTAATAAAGCTTTCTAAATCCTTAAGTAAGGCCGGCTTTGGTTTAGCGCCAACGATTGTCTTTACTACCTCACCATTTACAAAGACATTCATGGTTGGAATTGATGAGATGCCATACTTAACTGCAATCGCTTGCTCTTCATCAGTATTTAATTTAACAATCTTAATTTTTGCGCCATGCTCATTTGAGATCTCTTCCAAGATTGGTCCAACTGCGCGGCAAGGACCACACCATTCAGCCCAAAAATCTACAAGCACTGGTGTTGTACTTTTTAAAACAACTGCATCAAAATCTGCTGCGGTTACCTTTGTCGTAGCCATTACTTCCCCTTTAAATTCGATGGTTATTTACTGTAATGCTTTAATCCTACTTTTAATTCCAGAAAAGCTTAGTTAATTAGTGGCCAGCCAGGAATCGCTCAGCATCAAGGGCGGCTGCGCAGCCAGATCCAGCAGCTGTGATCGCTTGTCGATAGGTGAAATCAACTAGATCTCCACAGGCAAATACTCCAGGCAGGTTTGTATTGGTAGATCGGCCAACTACATTTACATAACCCTCAGCATTTAAATCTACTTGTCCAACAATTAACTCACTCCTTGGGATATGTCCGATTGCAACAAATAAACCAGTGAAATCCTTAACTGATTCCTCACCAGAGACAGTATTTTTCACTTTTAATCCAACAACTTTTTCTTCACCCAAAACATCAATTACTTCATGATTCATCAAGAGTTCAATCTTTGGATTAGCTTTTACTCGATCAATCATAATTTTAGAGGCACGGAATGTGTCGCGGCGATGAATTAAAACTACCTTGCTAGCAAATCTAGTTAGAAATGTGGCCTCCTCCATTGCAGAGTCTCCACCGCCAACAACTGCAATTACTTGATTGCGGAAGAAAAATCCATCACAGGTGGCACACCAAGAAACACCATGACCAGATAAACGTTTTTCGTTCGGCAGACCAATCTCTTTGTAAGCAGATCCCATTGCCAAAATAACTGATTTAGCTTTTACGGTATTACCAGAACCATCTGTAACCTCTTTAATTTCACCAGTTAACTTCATCGAGACAATGTCATCAGTAATTATTTTGCAATCAAATCTTTCTACCTGCTTGCGCATCGACTCCATTAATTCTGGGCCCATAACGCCAGTTGGAAATCCAGGAAAGTTTTCAACTTCAGTTGTATTCATTAGGGCGCCCCCTGCAGTAACTGAGCCTTCATAAATAACAGGTTTTAATTGGGCGCGAGCTGCATAAATTGCTGCGGTATAGCCAGCTGGGCCGCTGCCAACAATTACTACATCTTTAATATCACTCATAATCTGATCCTACCTCACCGATCTACTTAGTAACTCAATTGCACTTTTAATCTCTTTAATCTTAAAGATAAACCCAAGAATCAAATAAAGTGTTGTGCTAATTACCATAACCAGAATTAATTGGATTAAATTCCCGCCAGGTAGTGAGCTTCGAATTACAAATAATGGGGTAATTGCAACTGCAAAAATCATCAATAATTTAAAGTAATGCAAAGTGATTGCAGAAACCGCCAAATCAATTTGATGTTTTCTAATTAAATAAAAGCTGATTCCAACACCTATTAAGTAATGAACGGTAAAGATAACTGCCATCGCAACAACTACCCATTTTGGCTCAATATAGATCGCAGCTGCTATTGATAGACCAACTGAGATCAGGTTCATGATTAAATTTCCAATTACCTGCGACTTCAAATTCTCAAATGCATTTAGGCCGCGCAGTAATATCAAATTTATGCTTACTGGTATCAAACCCATAGCAAAGCCAGCCAGGGTATAGCCAAGGTAATTAGCATCATCAGTTGAGATACCAAAGTACAAAGTTCGAGCAACTAGTGGGCCAAAGAATAAGAAGATCATGGCGGCTGGCACGATAAATACGCCAACTACTTTAATTGCATTATTTAGCTCAGCCTTAACTTGTGCTAATTTCTTATCAATAACTAGGTTTGCAAGCTTTGGCAAGAGTGCGGTCATTACTGAAACGGTAATAATTGAATGCGGCAAAATTAAAATTAAGTAAGCGTTGCTATATGGGGTGTAGCCAACACCAGTTAGTAAGCCATCACTTGCACTTTTTACAGCCGCACTTGTTGCAATAATAATTGTTACCAAATAAGAGAGTTGACTAATTAAGGCGTATAAGAAGGACCAGCCAGCTAACTTAATTGAGTTAAACAGTTCGGCATTTTTTAAATCAAATTTAAAAGATAATTTAACGCCGCTGCGATAAACCACGGGCAGCAAGATGAGCGCTTGTGCCAGATAACCAACCGAGGTTCCAGCACCTAACCAGTAAATATCATGAGTTGTAATGTTTCCAATGGTTAATTGATCGTGATTTTGTAAGTACCAGCCAAATAAGGCAATCACAATTAAATTGTTAATTACTGGCGCCCACATCATTGGACCAAATCTTCCTTTAGCATTTGCAATTTGCCCAAGTAGAGCAAATAACCCAAGGAAGAAAATTTGCGGCAGGCAGTAGCGCATAAACAAAACAGTTACATCAAACTCTGGCAAACCATTAAATTTTGGTGCGTAGATGTTTACGATCTGTGGTGCTAATAAAACACCGAGTACGGTAAGTGTTAGTAAGAATAAAACTGTTGCGGTAAATAACCTTGAAATAAAGGCATTGCCGCCATCACTATCTCGAAGTGATCTAACAATTTGTGGCACAAATACCGCAGTTAGTGCACCACCAACGAGTAAGTTATATAAAATGTTTGGCATAGTGTTAGCAACGTTGTAAGTGTCACCAAGTAATGTCGTGCCAAGTAATGCAACCAAAAGTAGATTTCTAATCAAGCCGGTAATCCGGGAGAAGATTGTGCCCGCCGCCATTAAGGTGGAGGCTTTTGCCAATGAGTTATTCGAGAGTGAATTACTTTCCACGATCCACCTTGCCCGATCCCCTGCGAAATCTGCGCACACTTTGGAAGATGGCAGCGGCAAATAAAATGATTGCAGCACCTGACGTAATCCAGGTTGCAGCCGGGCTGATCACCGATAATTTAAGTGAGATATAAACTGGAAAACCAATTGGTTTATTATCTAAATTGCTTAGTTGTGTAAGCAAAGATGAGTCACCTGAGGCTAAAACCTCAATCGGAAAAAGTACTTGTAATTTTGAATTAGCTGCTACTTCAATCGCTTCAGTGGGCCTAACAATCACCTTACTATTTAAAGCTCTGGTAGTTAATTTAATTTTAACGTTAGAGTTGAATTCATTTATCACAGTAATTGGCAATTCTTGCTTACTTGATGTCACCGTGAACTTACTTTTACTAATTCGTAGTTTATTTCGGCTTTGATTAAATGAGCTTTGAAAATCAGTAAATAGTCGGGTTAATTCGACAGCAGTAATTTTTGGATTTAACAACTGCGCCATTCTTAACTTCAAAGAATCAAACTCTTTTTGATCAACCAAAGTTTGCATTAATACAAACTGTTTATCTGCAAAGGTAAATGTGCTTTGAACTGATTTAGGAAGTTTTTGTTGGTTTGAATCTATGCCAACCTTGCCGGTGACCGCTTTACCTAAATACTCCTCTAACCTAATCTCACTCGTAGCTTTCAAATACTCTATTTGCTCTGGTAATAATTTCTTTATCCAGTACTCGCTGGGGTTGCCATAGGTTAAGGCTGTTACCGATTGCGCTCTCGTGATTCGATAAAATTGAGCTAGCCAATCCTTAGCGATTTGTTGCCCGG
>CAITID010000009.1 GCA_903892335.1 uncultured Actinomycetes bacterium | reverse complement strand
TACCTCGTTTGCCACTTCCTGCAAATGATCTTGCTCAACTTAAGAAGGATATTGAGCAAGCAGTAAATTTCTACAAAAATCGCAAGTAGGCCAAGATGAAAAACAGTTTGCGCACTGTTACAACAGTTGAATCGCACACTGAAGGTATGCCAACTCGCGTAGTTACATCTGGCATAGATGAAATTCCTGGCGCAACTATGTTTGATAAGCGCCGTTACTTCATGGAAAATTTAGATTATCTGCGCCATTGGTTGATGTATGAACCACGCGGTCACTCCGCAATGAGCGGTGCTATTTTGCAAAAGCCAACCCGCCCTGATGCGGATTGGGGGGTTATCTATATTGAGGTCTCTGGCTGCTTACCTATGTGTGGCCACGGAACAATTGGTGTTGCAACTGTCTTAGTTGAGAAAAATCTAGTGCCAGTTGTTGAACCAATCACCACTGTTCGCCTTGATACACCGGCTGGTCTGGTAACTGTTGATGTGCAGGTAAAAGATGGCAAAGCACAAAAAGTTACTTTGATAAATGTGCCCTCCTTCTCCTACCAATTAGATCAAATAGTTGATGTGCCCGGCTATGGAAAAATTCAATACGACATGGCATTTGGCGGAAACTTCTACGCAATAATTCCAATAGATCGAGTCGGCATTGAGTTTAAGAATGAGAATGGCCAAAAGTTTTTAACCGCAGGCCTTGCAATTAGTGATGCTATCAATGAACAAAATCGCCCCGTCCATCCAGAAAATCCTGAGATTGCAGTTTGTCATCACATTGATTTCATTACACCTGGTGATAATGCACTTCACTGGAAGAATGCCATGGCAATTCATCCAGGCTGGTTTGATCGCTCCCCGTGCGGAACTGGTACCAGCGCTCGTCTGGCACAGATGGTTGCGCGAGGTGAGTTTAAAGATTCTGATGTATTAATTAATGAATCTTGGATTGGCTCTCAATTTGAAGGCCGAGTAAAAGAACACACAAGCGTTGCAGGATTGCCAGCAATTATTCCAACTGTTACTGGTCGTGCCTGGATTATGGGAGAAGCAACTTGGTTGTTAGATCCAACAGATCCATTTCCAAATGGCTTCTTAGTTTAAATCTCCCAGGTATTTAACACTTTTGTATTTACTTAACAGTTTTTGGTCACATGTCCATAGTTGAGCGCCTAATTGCTCAGCTGTTGCAACAATCATTGCATCTGCGAATCCAATTTGTGATGAACTACGAATCTTTGCAGTAAGCCAAGCAGATTCAATATTGAAGCTCACTAAGACACCGATATCTTCAGAAATTCTAGAGAAAACTTCTAAGGCATACTCATAAGACTTTTTAAAGGCACCCACTAATGACTCTGCAATAGTAATTGATGAAAGAAAAAAACTTGATTTATCTAAACTTTTGAAATGCTCAAACTCCTTCATGCACCTTTTGTGATGAGAGTCCTGTGGATCTAGTAAAGCAATAACAACTGATGAGTCAAGAACTATTGATCCCAAGTTCTTCGCAATCCCTCTAGGTCGGTTAATTTAGATAGCCCAGGTGCAATACCTGCGAGCTTTGTTGGGTCTGGATGTTTAAAGATTCTAATGATTTTAACCCTGAGTAAAAATAACTTTTTTCTATATGGTTTGAATATGAAAAATAATCTGATTTTTTGCTTCATAGTTAGTGAAGTTAGCAAATAATGTTGACTACGCGCAGTAGTTTTCACAGAAGAAAGGTCAGGCCGATCATAATTACCGAAGTAATTGGCAACGCTTGAATCAACGCATGTAAGGTCGCAATTAAATGTTTGGGTCCATTGCGCCGATGTGAGAAAGCACCGAGCACGGTAATAATTGTTGGATAGGTAGATAACGCACCAGACACACGTGAGCCCAGAATGTTTGCAGCTCCGGTTAAGGCCAAAATCAAAAGCACTGCCGTAATTAAGCGAACTGGTAACTCCCATTTAGGGGCGGTAACTTTATCCGTTGGCTTCTCATAACTTGGAAACAGTCCAAGTGCGATAGCCCAGACAAAAAATAGAGTAAGAATTACGCCAAGATCTGAAAAATTAATTAAGTTAAATATATATCCACTTATCCACACCGCAACGGTTGCAATGGCAATTGATTTATCCCACCTTAATTTGCCAGCAGCTAAGGCGTAGGCGAAACAAAAAACAATAAGTGAGAGTTGGCCAACTAATACGCCGTGGGCTGCGGTCTTAGCAAATGATCGCCCCTCTTGTAGGCCGACGATAAGTAAAAATGGCCCTGTTGTTAAAGGGAGTCCAAGGAATAGACCGCCCATCCGAGCGCTGTATCTACCTTGTAATAGCGAGATGATCCAAACAAATAATGGTGCTAAAAATAACTTAAGGGCAAGCAGTAATGTCATAACAACTCTATTTTTCGGGCAAGTGCGCCATCAACCATTGCGTGGAGCTTTGTTCCCTCAGGTAAATACTCCTCTGAGATAATTTCACCGCGCTCATGAACAGCGCTAACTAAATCACCGCGATTAAATGGAATTACTACATTAATTTCAACCTTTGGCTTTGGTAGAGCAGCTTCAATTGCCTTAATTAAATTATCTACGCCATAACCAGTTCGAGCTGATATGGCATACGCGTTTGATTCTCGGCGAAGTAGCTCCATCACTACCTCTGGCTTTGCAACATCGGCTTTATTGATTGCGATGATCTCCATGATCTCACCGCCACCAATATCATCAATTACTTCACGAACAGCGCGGATCTGCTCCATCGGATCTGGGTGGGCACCATCTACTAGGTGCACAATTAAATCCGCCTCTGATACCTCTTCCAAGGTTGATTTAAAGGCTTCGATTAGTTGGTGCGGCAAGTGTCGAACGAAACCAACCGTATCTACCAATGTATAGACACGACCATCATGTGTTTGTGTCTTACGAACTGTTGGATCCAAGGTAGCAAATAAAGCGTTCTCAACTAAAACACCAGCGCCAGTTAAATGATTAAGTAGTGATGATTTACCAGCATTTGTGTAACCGGCAATTGCAACTGATGGGATGTTGTTTCGCCTGCGTTCACTGCGTTTGGTATCGCGAGATACCTTCATCTCTTTAATCTCACGGCGCAGCTTTGCCATCTTGTCATTAATTCGCCGGCGATCTGTTTCAATCTTTGTCTCACCCGGACCACGGCCACCAATACCACCGGCCTGTCTAGATAGTGAATCACCCCAGCCACGAAGCCTCGGCAACATGTAAGACATCTGCGCTAACTCAACCTGCGCCTTACCTTCTCGGCTTTTTGCATGCTGAGCAAAGATATCTAAAATTAAAGCAGTTCGATCAATTACTTTAACCTTAACTTTTTGCTCAAGGGTTCGAAGCTGTGCAGGAGATAGCTCGCCATCACAGACAACTGTGTCCGCACCGGTTGCGACAACTGCTTCTCGCACCTCAATTACTTTTCCAGAACCAATAAATGTTGCCGAATCCGCTTTGTCTCGGCGCTGAATCAAGCCTTCCATAACCTGTGAGCCAGCGGTTTCGGCAAGTGCTGCTAACTCCTTTAATGAGTTTTCTGCATCCAATGCTGTGCCCTGTGTCCAAACGCCAACTAAGACAACCTTTTCTAATCGTAATTGTCGGTACTCAGCATCGCTTACATCTTGTAATTCAGTAGAAAGACCTGCAACCCGGCGAAGTGCCTGGCGATCTTGTAGATCTTGTTGTTTACTTTCAACATTTTCTGAGGATTCATAATCTGCAACTGCTTGGGCATTTTCACGAATTAGGGTGTCAATATCTAATTCCAAGCCATCATCCTCTTTTTTATTTGTCACAAATACTTATCCAATTCCACATCTTTAACCAAAACAGCTGGCCCAATCAAAGTGGCATTGCTATGGCCATCAATTTCCACAATCAACTGCCCACCTGGTGGGTTAATGATCCATTTAATTGGCAGAGATTTTTTGCTCTCAATAGTTGCCGCAAGTGCAACTGCGCAGGTGCCGGTGCCACAGGATTGTGTTTCACCAACGCCACGTTCAAAGACGCGCATATTTATTTGGTTATCACCCGCGAACTGCACAAACTCGATGTTTACACCCTCTGGGTATGCATCCGCTGGAGTTACCACCGGCGCAGTTTTTAACTCCCCTACCTTGGATAGATCATCAACAAATACAACTGCATGTGGATTTCCGATTTCAATATTAAGGCCCCGGTAGGTGCTTGCATTTTCAACTACATTTATTTCACCTGGCACCTGCGAGACCTGACCCATATTCACTGAGATATCACCAGTATCTGGCACAGCTAAAAACTTACGGCCAGCTCTCGTATCAATTGAATAAATCCCACTTGGCTGGTGTCCTCGCTCTTGCAAGTAGCGGGCCATTACTCTAATTCCGTTGCCACACATCTCAGCGATGGAACCATCTGCATTTCGATAATCCATAAACCATTGATTATTGTCTTTAGTAATTCTGATGAAACCATCTGCGCCAATACCGCTGCTGCGATCACAGATGCGTTTTATCTGCTCTGCTGAAAAAGTTAACTTGTTTTCCTCATCAAATACCAACACAAAATCATTGTGAGTGCCGTGACCGTATGTGCCTAAAACCATTAATTAATACTAACCAAAAGCTTTTCCAGTCGCGCTGAGAGAGTATCTGGCGCCAGCCAATTAATTCTTTCATCGCGGGAAAACCAAGTCTCTTGCCTTCTGGCATATGCACGAGATACTCGCTTTGTCTCCTCTTTGGCAAAATCCTCGGTGCTCTCACCATTTAAGTAATCCATAATCTGCTTATAACCAAGTGCCATCTTGGCAGTTGTGGCCTCTTCTAATCCTTTTGTCATCAGCAGCGAAACCTCACGGGCAAAGCCTTTATCCCACATATCCTCAACTCGTTTATCAATTCGTTCATCTAAGTTTTGGCGATCTAGTACTAGACCAAATTGTTTAGCAGTTGGATATCTACTGCTCTCCTGCCTTGGCAAATTTGCAGTAAATGGTTTACCGGTAATCTCAATAACTTCAAGCGCGCGAATTACTCGGCGAATATTCTCCTTTGGAATCGCAACAGCGGCGGCTGGATCTAACTTAGCCAGGCGCTGATGCATAACATCATTGCCAAGTTTTTCCGCCTCATCGGTTATTTGCTGTCGAATCTTTGGATCAGTATCTGGAAAATTTAGTTCATCCAGTATCGCCTTGATATATAGACCAGTGCCACCAACTACAACAACTGATTTGCCGGCCGCAGTTAACTCATCAATTTTACTTCTTGCTAAATTTTGATACCAAGAGACATTTGCCTCTTCTTTAATCTCAAGTAAATCAATTAAATGATGGGGCACACCATCGCGCTCACTAAGAGTCAACTTTGCCGTGCCAATATCCATTCCCTTATAGAGCTGCATTGAATCGGCATTGATGATCTCAGCCTTAATCTCTTTGGCGAGAGCAACGGCTAAATCACTTTTGCCAGTTGCAGTAGCGCCACAGATGATTATTAAACTCATAGAGATTTAAGTGAGGCAAGTGTTGGTATGCCTAGCAAAATCTTCTTATCTCCTTGCTCATTCACCCAAGTCGCATGGGCATCCCCGCCTCTTGTTTTAACTACAGAAATTGGTGCACCAGCAACAATGTGATTGGCAAAGGCCTCAGTTACTTGCACTGAAACTAAATCGCCAGGACGCGCTGTGTTGGCAGAGTTATCAAAGTGGGTCAGCCTGAAATCTTGGGCACGGCCAGTTACTCGCTTTAAATCAAGATCATGGCGGCCTTCGTGGGCGCTAACTAATAATTGAATCTGCTTGCCAATTAACTTTGTATTCTCACTCTTTGAAATCTCCTGTTGCACCTGATGCAATTGGTTATAGCGCTCGGCCATTACCTCATCATTTACTTGATCTGGCATTGTGGCAGCTGGTGTGCCGGGACGTTTTGAGTATTGGAAGGTGTAGGCGGCGCTAAATTTTGCCTCTTTTACTAGATCAATTGTTTGCGCAAAATCCTGATCACTCTCACCAGGAAAACCAACGATGATGTCAGTTGTAATCGCAGCATCAGGAATGGCGCTTCGTACCTTTTCTAAGATTCCTAAGTATCGATCCCTGCGGTATGAGCGGCGCATTGCCTGCAAAACCTTGTCACTGCCAGATTGCAATGGCATGTGCAGATGTGGCATCACATTAGGTGTTTGGGCCATCGCATCAATTACATCATCGGTGAAATCACGTGGATGTGGTGACATAAAGCGAAGTCGCTCAAGGCCATCAATTTCACCACACGCACGTAGTAATTTAGAGAAAGCTAGTCGATCACCAAAATCAACACCGTAAGCGTTTACATTCTGGCCAAGTAAAGTTATTTCAATTACGCCTTGATCAACTAGTGCGCGCACTTCCCGCAAAATATCCTCAGTTGGGCGATCTTTTTCAATACCGCGCAGCTGCGGCACGATACAAAATGTGCAGGTGTTGTTGCAGCCAACTGAGACTGAAACCCAAGCGCTAAATGCGCTATCTCTTTTAACCGGAAGTGTGGATGGAAAGTGTTCAAGGGATTCTTTAATTTCAACCTGTGATTGCTCTTCAATTCGGGCACGCTCCAGCAGGGTTGGAAGTGAGCCAATATTGTGTGTACCAAAAACCACATCAACATATGGTGCGCGTTTGATAATGGCATCTTGATCCTTTTGCGCCATACATCCACCAACTGCAATTTGAAAATTTGGATCACTTTTCTTGCGAGGTGCTAAGAAGGAGAGATTTCCATAAAGTTTGTTATCTGCATTCTCACGAACTGCGCAGGTATTAAAGACAACTAAATCTGGGTGAGTATCAGCTAACGCTTGGGTGTAGCCAGCATCAATTAACAATCCAGAGATTCGCTCGGAATCATGGACATTCATCTGGCAGCCGTAGGTCTCAACTACAAAGGTAGGCATATGCCAAATTCTACTTGCTTAAATTACTTTAATTAACTCCAGTTAATTCGCGCATAATGCGGGCACAAATACCATGGCCATATCCTTTTCGAGCAAGCAGGCCACTAATTCGCCGGTATGCAACCTCGGGATCGAGATGAGCGATTGATTTGTACTTTCGCTCTGCCAAATTAAATGCTTGCAAGTACTCCGTCTCATCATCAATCTCATCAATTACCTCAGTAATTATGTCTTGTGAAACTCCCTTATTGCGAAGCTCAGTTGCAATAACTCTTTTGCTTAATTTTTTAGCACGTTGGCGAGACTCACTCCACAATTTAGCGAACTCAAGATCATTTAATAGACCTTGTAGTTCAAGTGAATCAAGTGCGGCATTTGCGGTATCAATCTCGCAGCCGCGCTTGATTAAATGTTTAAGGAGCTCATCCCTACTCTTGGCGCGAGGTGCAAGTGCATACAATGCAATTGACATCGCCTCAGAGTAGGGATCACTCGCTACTGTCTCTTTTGAGCGCAATTAATTACTTAGAACTCAACATCGGCAGTTGCCTCATCTACGGCAGCTACCAAGGCAGGATCAATTTGCGTTGGTACAAATGATGCGCGGATCTTTGCCTCAATATCATTTGCTAGATCAGGATTATCAATTAAGAATGCGCGAGCATTCTCTTTGCCTTGTCCTAATTGATCTGATTCGTAGGTAAACCAAGCACCAGCCTTCTTTACGATGCCTAGATCTACACCCATATCAATTAATGAGCCTTCACGGCTGATGCCAACACCATAAATAATGTCGAATTCAGCTTGCTTAAATGGTGGTGAAACCTTGTTTTTAACAATCTTCACACGAGTACGGTTTCCAACCGCCTCTTGACCATCTTTTAATGTTTCAATACGGCGCACATCCATGCGAACTGATGCATAGAACTTAAGCGCCTTGCCACCAGTTGTTGTCTCTGGTGAACCAAAGAAGACACCGATTTTATCTCGCAACTGGTTAATAAATATTGCAGTTGTCTTTGATTGGCTTAGTGCACCAGTCATTTTGCGAAGTGCTTGTGACATCAAACGAGCTTGCAGACCCATATGTGAGTCACCCATCTCGCCCTCAATTTCAGCGCGAGGAACAAGGGCAGCAACTGAGTCAACCACGATGATATCTAGTGCACCGGAGCGAACTAACATATCCATGATCTCAAGTGCTTGCTCACCAGTATCTGGTTGTGAAACCAAAAGCGCATCAATATCTACGCCAAGCTTCTTTGCATACTCTGGATCTAATGCATGCTCTGCATCGATGAAAGCTGCAATGCCACCAAGTTTTTGGGCATTTGCAATTGCATGCAATGCAACTGTTGTCTTACCTGAGGACTCAGGTCCATAAATTTCAATAACGCGGCCTCGTGGCAAGCCACCGACGCCAAGTGCGATATCAAGTGCGACAGATCCAGTTGGAATTACTTCCATTGGAACTGCTTCGCGATCGCCCATCTTCATAATGGAGCCTTTACCGAACTGACGCTCGATTTGGGCAAGGGCGGTATCTAGGGATTTACTGCGATCAGAAGATTTTTTAATATCTTCTCTTTCTTCTTTGGCATTTTCTTTGGCCATGAAGTTTGTTTCCTTTCATTTCCTTGACCAGTGCTGGTGTTCCAGCGAGGTCATGTCTCGGTCCAGAAGGTACGGAACATCACTGACGGCTGGCACGAGGTACCAGCGGAACTGTGGAACCGCTCTGGTTGGGCATAAATAGTGTATCGAACAACTGTTCGAAAGGCCAGAATCGGCCACCAACACGCCGCTGCGTTATTACTTACCGAAACTTTTCTGGCATCTGCGGGTTATGTCTTACCACCGCACGCCAAATCTCATCCGGCTCATCCCCGCGCACAATCGCCTCATTAACGGTGATGCCGCCAAGTTCTGAGTGCACGATGTCCTGTGAATAGGTAGCAGGATCTGGAAAGTAATCACTGATGCGCGAGCGCAACTCTGAGATCCGCATTAGCTGGTGCGAATTAAATAAGGGTACGGACTAAACGCTTAGCCTGGGTTGCAGACTCTTCCTCAGTAATAGGTGATGCAATTTGAGCGATTAACCAGCGAAGGATTAGGCCACAGCCTGCGCTATCGGCGCCAAAGATTGAGACCAGGCTTTGGTGCACCTTCACCCAAAGTGGATGATCTGTGATTGTCATCAGCTTTGCAATATCAGTTGGGTCACTTTCCACCATTTGGCGAAGTGCTAAATCCTGTGAGATCTCAACAGATAGGCGGCGTAAGGATTCCTCTCTGGAATCTGCAGCAATTGCTAAATCAGTTAAGCGGGTAATTTCAGAGTCAATTAAAAACTCCATCATCTCAGCCTTGTCTGCAAATTGATTGTAGATAGTTGCCCGGGAGACTTGAGCGCGCAATGAAATCTGCGCCATATTTGATTCATAGCTACCTACCTCAGAGATGACCTCTTTGGCGCCACGAAAAATTCCTTGACGAGAGCGATTACTAGTTGCGTGTTGTTTGGCGTAAGTGCCAGTTGAATTATCGGGAAGGTTAAAGGCTGATGCTGACAAGATTTAAGCTGCGGTTTCAACTACTTGTAGAGTAACAAGTGGAGCTTCTTGCGCTCTAACCACAGTTGCAACATCTAGCAAGATTGTGGAGAGTGATAAATCAAGTGCTGTGCAAATTGCATTTAACAATTCAGATGATGCCTCTTTATGTCCACGCTCTACCTCAGATAAGTAACCAAGAGATATCCGTGCAGATTTTGCAACATCACGAAGGGTGCGACCTTGTTCAATACGGGCAGCACGAAGAGCTGAGCCGATATGTGAGCGCAATAAAATCATGGCTTAAGGATACGCTCAAATGAGGCTAATGCACTTTCAATTGTTGCGTGGCGGATCAAATCCCGCGATCCGCTGAGGGAAAGAGCGATCGCAAATACCTCTTTTTTACTGGCGATGGCGATCCAAACAGTGCCCGCCTTTTGCCCATACGCCTTGCCTGGGCCGGCCACCCCAGTTGTTGCAATTGCATAATCAGTATTAAATTTCTTGCGAACCCCTGTGGCCATCTCTTTGGCAACCTCCTCAGAGACAGCGGTAAATTTCTTTAGTGTTTTTGCATCTACTTTTAATTCACTAATTTTGATCTCATCTGCGTATGCAATTACACCGCCTAGAAACACACTTGATGAACCCGCTACCTCAGTTATTGCAGCAGCTAATCCCCCACCGGTAATGGACTCGGCAACTGATAATGTCGCTTTTTTCTTTAGTAACTTTTTAACTACAGAAGTTGCAATCATTTCTTTAGCACTTGCCGGAAGTAATCAATTCCAGTTGTAATTGTTAGATAAATTGCATAAGCCATAAAGATATCGCGCGGGGTATGTAGCCAGATTGGTAGCGGCAGGATATAAAAACCAACACCAAAGGATTGGAAGAATGTCTTGCGCTTAGCACCCTTACTTGCTGGGATCACACCTTTTTTAATAACCGCAAAGCGAAGCAGCGTTACTGCAATTTCGCGAAATAAAATAATTACTGTAACCCACCAAGAGAGCAATCCTAGGATTGAGGTGCCAATTAAAGCTGTTGCCAGCATCGCCTTATCTGCAATTGGATCTAGTAACTTGCCAAACTCAGTAATCTGATTG
>CAITID010000008.1 GCA_903892335.1 uncultured Actinomycetes bacterium | reverse complement strand
GCCGTCGCCTCGATGCAGAAGAAGAGATAGCGTCAATTCGAAAAAGGATGAAAAATCACTCTTCACATGCCTGCCCAGACCGAGAAAACCACGCAAGATTTTCAGAAAGAGGACATAGATTACAGCGCGAGATTGATGGGTTAACTGAGCGAATTAACTCAAGGACAAACGTTATAGCCCGCCGCTTTGATCGAATCCAAGTTGTACTAGATCAGCTTGGATATATTTCAAATGGTGAGGTCGCAACTCCAGGAAAGATGCTGGCGAAAATTTATGGTGAAACTGATTTACTCATTTCAGAAAGTGTGCGAGAAGGAGTGTTTAATCAATTATCGGCTGTGGACTTAGTGGCGGTGATTTCCTGTTTCATTTACGAATCTCGAAATGATGAGGCAGCAAAGGTTCCTCGCGGGGATGTTGCTGTGGCTCTTGGAAAAATTTCAAAAATCTATGGTCGTATATATGAAATTGAAAATGATCACAATCTTGAACCAATGCGGGCGCCGGATTTTGGATTTAGTTGGGCTGCGCAAAGATGGGCAAGTGGAAACTCATTAACTGCAGTTTTAAAGGACAACGATTTAACCGTTGGCGATTTTGTTCGCAATATGAAACAGATTGTTGACCTCTTGCGCCAGTTAAGAGGGGCTGCATTTGAACTAGAACCATTGATCGATCAAGCTCTAGGTAAGATCGATCGTGGAGTTGTTATCTATGCTGGAGCTTCAGTTTGAGTTTACTTTTATTAGATAGCGCATCACTTTGGTATCGAGCTTATTTCGGCATGCCAGATACGTTGGTTTCACCTAAAGGTTTACCAATTAATGCCATAAAGGGTTTTTTGGATATGACATCCAAGTTAATAGTTCAGTACTCTCCAAACAGATTTGTGGCATGCCTTGAGGGGGATTGGCGTCCAAGTTGGCGAGTGGATCTATTTCCGGGTTATAAGTTAAATCGTTTGGATGAGACTGGTGAAGAAGAGGAGCCAGATACGCTTTCACCTCAAATTCCGATTTTGTTGGATGTTCTTGATGCGTTTGGCTTTGCAACTCTTGGAGTTGATGATTATGAAGCGGATGATGTAATTGCCACTCTTTCAAAAACACAAGTGGGTCCTATTCGCGTAGTAACAGGTGATCGAGATTTGTTTCAGCTAGTTGATGAAGAAAAAGATGTAAAAATTGCCTATCTTGCTAAGGGGTTGAGTAATCACGATTTGGTTGACACAAATTGGATTTCAAATAAATATGGCATACCAGGGGATAGATACGCTTTGTTTGCGATGATCCGTGGTGATGCCTCCGATGGTTTACCTGGTTTACGCGGGATCGGTGAAGTAGGCGCCGCATTGATCGCTAATCATTTCGCAAATATGGAAGATGTTGTTGATGCCGCTAGAAATTCTGATGAAAGATTACCAAAGAATTTAACAAAGAAAATCAATGAAAGTTTAGATTATGCCAAAATTGCACCTAAATTGGTCCATTGCGCAATGGACGTTCCGGTTCCTGATATGCCTATGCAGATCCCAAGCAAGCCATCTTCAATGAAGAATATTATTGAATTGCAGAACGAGTATGGACTGGGATCCAGTGTGGATCGCTTACTTTCTGCGTTGCGCTGGAGCTAATTTGTCTAAATTAAAACTTATCGCCCTTTCTTTATTTATTGGCAGCATCGCTAGTTTAGGTTTTGCACCATTTAGTATCTGGATTGCACCAATCATCGCACTTTATGCTCTTTATGAGATCTTGATCAAAAATGTTGGAAAGCATCGCTTACTTATTGCTTATTTTTTTGGTCTTGGAATTCTACTTCCAGCCCAACATTGGACTGGTGTGTATGTTGGAAATCTTCCGTGGATCGCACTTTCGCTTATGCAAGCCTGCTTTTTTGTTCCACTGGCATTGGTTAGCAAGGGGCGAAGAACAGCGAATTCACTGATTTTCGCTGCTTCATTAGTTTTAAGTGAAACTCTTATGCGCACAATTCCATTTACTGGTTTCGGTTGGAGCAGGCTTGGTTTTACGCAGGTTAGCGCACCGTTTGCAGATGTTTATCCATACCTAGGCGTTGCTGGGGTTACCTTTTTGATCGCACTCATAGCAAGCATTCGAAAAGTGAAGGTATCAGTGATTGTTTTGGTTGCTATCCTCGCCACCAATTTCATTAATTTTGATCTTAAAAAATCAAATCTTGTCAAGGTTGCTTTGGTTCAAGGGGGAGTATCAAAACTTGGATTGGATTTTAACTCAAAGCCAACTGAGGTTTATCAGAATCATCTTAATCAAAGCAAATTAAGAATTAAACCTAACAGTGTTGATTTAATAATCTGGCCTGAGAACGCTGTTGACATAGATATTTTTAGAAATAGTAAAGTAATGGAGGAGATAATCGCCCTCTCTACAGAGTTAGAAACTGCGATTTTAGTAGGAGGTATAACTCGAAAATCAGGAAATCTGCAGAATATCTCAATTCTTTTTAATCCTGATATCGAAGATACCTATATCAAACGCTATCTGACACCTTTTGGCGAGTACATTCCACTGCGAAATTTCGTGAGCAGATTTTCACCATTCGCTTCAAATGTGTCTGATTTTTCGGCCGGTACCGAAGCTACGGTTTTTCAAACAAATGGTTTTACTTTTCAAACACTGATTTGCTATGAATTAATTAATGATGTTTTTCGAGATGAACTCAAGTCAGAAATGCTAGTTGTCCAAACTAATAACGCAACCTTTGGTGATACCGCACAATTAGCGCAAGAGCGAGAGATTGCTCGTGTTAGAGCTTTAGAGACGTCACGAGAGATCGCTTATGTTTCTACAACTGGCATAACTTCATTTATTGATAGCAACGGACAGATTAAGTCAGAACTTCCTAAGTTTGCACCTGGCGTACTAGTGGATCAAATTCAGTTAATTCAAGGACAAACCTTGGCGGCAAAACTGCGATTTTATCCGGAGATAGCATCGTTTATTTTGCTACTATTTCTTTTGATTAGAAGGAGGAGTTAGATTGCAAAAAGTACTGATTTTAATTCCGACTTATAATGAGGCTCCAAGTGTTGTTCAATTACTCCAGAGATTAACAGCGGCTTGCATCAATATAAGCAATGATTTTCAAATTGATATTCTAATTATTGATGATGGCTCACCAGATGGAACAGCAAATCTTGCTAAATCACTCGACTTAACGAACTTGTCAGTAATCGAGCGTAAGGAAAAGAATGGTCTTGGTCCTGCATACATTGCTGGATTTAAGGCCGGATTGTTAAAAGATTATGATTTTTTCGTAGAGATGGATGCGGATTTGAGCCATCAGCCAGAAGAACTCAACAAATTGTTAGCTATGGCAGGCTCCAAAAACTTCGTAATTGGCACAAGATGGATGGCTGGTGGTCGGGTAGTAAATTGGCCGAAGAAGCGACAATTAATCTCCAAATTAGGAACAAAGTACGCAGCCTTTGCTCTAGGTTTGCCATATAAAGATTTAACCTCCGGCTATCGTGTTATTCCTAAATCATTTCTGCAAAATGTTGATTTGGATTCAATAGAAACTAAAGGATATGGATTCCAAGTTGAAATGGCGATGAATGCCCATCGACTAGGTTTTACGATCAAAGAAGTACCAATAACATTTGTTGAGCGGGAGAATGGCTATTCAAAAATGAGCTTATCCATTGTTTGGGAGGCTTGGTTTATGGTGACTATTTGGGGTTTACGCCGTTTAGTATTTCGCCGATAATCTACATTATGTAAAGTAATAAAGATTTAGTTGATCGCTAACTCCTCTATCGGTAAGCAACTACAAACTAGATTTCTATCCCCATGAACGCCATCAATGCGACCAACTGTCGGTATGTACTTACCTCCAGCACCGATTCCAAAATTTTCACCTCTTGGAAAAGCTGCTTTTGATCTGGCATATTTTCTATCCCAATCATCTCTAACTAAATCCCCTATTGTGTGTGGAGCATATCGAAGCGGTGAATCTTCGATTGTGATTAAACCATCGGCAATCTCTGTGATTTCAGAGTGAATTGATTCAAGCGCCGCTATAAATCGATCTAATTCACGCATATCTTCAGATTCTGTTGGTTCAATCATCATAGTTCCAGCAACTGGGAAGGAAACAGTTGGAGCGTGGAAACCGTGGTCCATTAAACGTTTAGCAATGTCATCAACTGTCACCCCAGTTTGCTTGGTGATTTCTCTGATATCGATGATGCATTCATGTGCAATTAAGTTGTTTTGACCTTTGTAAAGAATTGGGAACATCGGTTCCAGCTTTCTCGCCAAATAATTAGCAGATAAAATCGCAGTTTCTGTTGCCTTTGTTAAACCGGCACCGCCCATCATTCGGATATACATCCAACTAATCGGCAAAATCGAAGCAGATCCATAAGGGGCGCTAGAAACTGCGCCAGGACCCGTAGTTGGTCCTGCACTTGGATCAGCTGGGTGATTTGGTAAAAATGGCGCAAGGTGTGAGCGAGCAATAACTGGGCCTACTCCTGGACCGCCGCCACCATGTGGGATACAAAAAGTTTTATGAAGATTTAAATGGGATACATCTGCCCCAAATTTTCCTGGCTTAGCAACGCCAACTAATGCATTCAAATTCGCACCATCAACATAAACTTGTCCCCCTGCATCATGAATTAATTCACAAATATGGGAAATTGATTCTTCAAAAACCCCGTGCGTTGATGGATAAGTAACCATAAGGGCGGCAAGCTCACCTTTGTACTGCTGAATCTTCGCTTTAATATCGGAAACTGAAACATTGCCTAGCTCATCACATTCGATTACAACAACCTTCATGCCCGCCATCACTGCACTTGCTGCATTGGTGCCGTGAGCACTAGATGGAATCAAACAAATTTTACGATGGCTCTCACCCTTATTGTCTAAATAATTTCTAATCGCTAATAAGCCAGCAAACTCCCCCTGTGAGCCTGCATTAGGTTGCAGAGAAACAGCGTCGTAACCAGTAACTTCAATTAACCACTTGGATAACTGGTCGATCATCTTCTTGTAACCACGGGATTGATCAACTGGCGCAAACGGGTGAATATTTGCAAACTCTGGCCAAGTAACTGGGATCATCTCTGACGTAGCATTTAATTTCATTGTGCAAGAACCAAGTGGAATCATTGTTCGATCAAGGGCTAGATCGCGATCAGATAAGGTGCGAATATATCTAAGCATTGCTGTTTCAGAATGGTAGGAATTAAAAATCGGATGGGATAAAAACTTACTTGCGCGATTATTTGGTATCTCAACAGCGCCATCGCCCCGCTTAACCTTGAGTACTTGATAGATACAGGCAATATCAGACTCAGTTGTTGTTTCATCAAAAGTCATTGAAATACTGTTATCGCTAACAAATCTCACGTTAATGCCCTTGTTTAGAAACTCTGAAACCAATTTTTGTGCATCAATATTTTCAACCATAACTGTGTCGAAAACTGGCTTATCCCCCACCGTAAAACCACTACCCTTTAGATCAACTCTTAATTGATTAGCTATCTGGGAAATACGCGTTGCAATCGATGTTAAACCTTTGGGACCGTGCCAAATTGCGTAAAAAGCGGATATGACTGCAAGTAAAACCTGAGCAGTACAAATGTTAGATGTGGCTTTATCTCTGCGAATATGTTGCTCGCGAGTTTGTAGAGCCAATCTAAAGGCTGCATTTCCATGTGTATCAATAGATTGACCGACCAAGCGGCCAGGAATAGAACGCTCTAAACCGCGTCGCACTGACATGAAACCAGCGTGTGGACCACCAAATCCCATTGGAACACCAAATCTTTGCGCAGTTCCTACTGCGATATCAGCGTTTAGTTCTCCTGGTGACTTCAACAAGGTAAGACTCAATAAGTCACAATCGATAATCGATAGAGCACCGGAAGCCGTTACTTTGGCAATAGCTTGTGATAAATCCTTTATTTCACCAGTTGAATTTGGATAAGCAAGCACCGCTCCAAAGAAAACATCATTGAAAGTGTAACTCGATAGGTTGATTTCTTTGATCTGAATATTTAAGGGGTTCGCTCTAGTTCTTATAACTGCTTTAACATGCTCATGTAGATCTGTGTCGATTAGGAATATTGCAGAATCATCACCTTGCCATACTCGCCTAGCCAATGTCATGGCCTCAGCTGCAGCTGTTGCCTCATCAAGCATTGATGCGTTTGAAACCGGAAGCCCGGTTAGATCAGAGATAACAGTTTGAAAAGCAAATATTGCTTCTAATCTTCCTTGGCTTATTTCCGGTTGATACGGTGTGTATGCGGTGTACCAAGCTGGATTCTCCAAAACATTGCGAAGAACTACTGGCGGTGTAATTGTGCCAACATATCCACTTCCAATGAAATTCTTTACTAATGTATTTTCTAACGCAATAGAACGCAATTCCGCTATCGCAGCAGTTTCAGAGATACCAACCGGCAAAGACTTCTCAATCTCATTTTTTAATAGAATATTTTTTGGAACTACAGCAGAAATGAATTCTGATAAATTCTGGTACCCAAGCTCGAACAGCATTGAGTTAGTCTGATAATCATTTGGGCCAATATGGCGATCAATAAAGCTACTGCGTAGATCCATCAATCCCCCTTGAGGCCATAAGTCAGAGGGAAAGGGTATTGCTTATTAAGCGCCTCTGCGCTTTCTGCGTTCGGCTAACTCATCGTTATTTACACCACTAGTTACCGCACTGCCGTCTTGCGAGTTCTCCCCTTGTAAATTAAGGAGTGAGCCCTCTACCTCGTGCCAAACCTTACCTATGGCAATACCAAATACGCCTTGTCCACCTTGCAACAGATCAACTATGTCATCTGCGCTCGTACATTCATAAATAGAGGCGCCATCACTCATTAATGTGATCCGCTCTAAATCTGAAATACCAGTGCTTCGTAAATGTTCAACTGCTGTGCGAATATTCTGAAGTGATACACCTGTATCAAGCAATCGCTTTACTATTTTTAAAACTAAAATATCTCGGAAGCCGTATAAACGCTGTGAACCAGATCCAGCTGCAGTTCGAACGCTAGGTTCAACTAAACCAGTTCTTGCCCAATAATCTAATTGGCGATAAGAAATTCCGGCGGCAACGCATGCTGTTGCTCCTCGATATCCGATGTCTGGGGAAATGCTCATGGGGGCTCAATTCTAGGGGGAAGGATTAATTGTAGAAGTTAAACCGCTCTTTTCAATGGACAGACACGAATATCTCTACCTGGCATTTAGAGTTATTCTAAGCCGGATTTCCTAAGCGAGGAAGTCTTCAGGATTGATTTGGTCCAGGAATTCCTTGAAACGCTCAACCTCATCCTCGGCCTGATCAGGTATTTCAATACCCGCCTCTTCCAAAAGAGCGGTACTAGCTAAAATCGGTGATCCAGTCCTAAGGGCTAATGCGATCGCATCACTTGGCCTGGCAGAAATAGTTTTAAGATCTTTGAAGTTTAATTGGGCGTAGAAAATCCCATCCTTAATTTCAGTTAAATAAACAGTGCTTAGATCGATCTGAAATGACTCAAGAACAGTTTTAAACAAATCCAGAGTTAGTGGTCTTGGCGGTATGACATTCTGTTGGGCAAATGCAATCGCTGTGGCTTCGGCGCTACCTAGCCATATTGGTAAGTACCTAACTCCATCAATTTCTTTCAATAAAACAATTGGTTGATTCGAAGGCATTTCAACGCGAACGCCAACAACTTCAACTAAATGATACTCGCCCATTTGAATAAGGCAGATTACTTTGAACGGTGCAGGCCGGCGCGAACTAAGCTGGCATGAAGTTTGATAGATAAAGATGCAATCTCTTTTTCAACCTCATCTGCCTTGGCTTTTGCCTCTGAACCTTTTTGGCTTCTAATCGGTGTTGTGACTTGTTCAACTAATCCAATCTCTCGATCAGCTGCTGTTTTAAAAGCACGTAAGTGACGAGCACCAATTCCAAATGCCGATATTGAAACTATCGTCTTTGCAATTGTTAATGCGTCAGCGTCGTAATGGCGACCACGAATTGTGATCAAACCATATGATTCGATCTCCGTTAACTGTTCATCAGATATTCCCGCCGCTGAAAGAATTTCATTTCTAGTAAGTCTAAGATCCTGTTCATCACTAGCCAGGTCTGCCATTTCGCCATTTTGTGTTGCAAGGCGTGGTGTTGCAACTCCCCCAATGGTGCTGGCAGGTATCAAGCCACGATCTAAGGCATCTAAATTTTCTTTGATAACGCGAAGCGGTAAATATTGATCGCGCTGGGCAAG
>CAITID010000007.1 GCA_903892335.1 uncultured Actinomycetes bacterium | reverse complement strand
TGCACTCTACGGCCTGCAGATGGCGCCAATTTTAAAGGTTACTGGATTAAGCAGGGTATTTGCTGCGCAAATAACAATTGATGAATCAACTGCTGTTGCTACCTTGCAAGAAAATGATGCTGATCGAAAACGCGGCTTTTATGTCACTGGAATTGGCGTATATATCTTCTGGAATCTATTTACCTTCCTTGGCGCATTAGGTGCAAGTGCGATCGGTGATCCAGCAGTTTGGGGATTAGACGCTGCAGTTCCGGCAGCCTTTTGTGGATTAGTTTGGCCACGTTTAAAGAACAAGTTGCAGTTTTTAGTGTGCGCAAGCGCAATTGCACTGGCCTTACTTCTTACTCCCCTCACACCAGCAGGGGTACCGATCATTACAACTGTTTTACTAGCTGTGATATTTGGGTGGAAAAAATGACACCGATTTGGATCGCCGTACTTGGGGCAAGTGTTACCGCGTTTTTAAATAAATATATCGGTCACTCAGTGCCTGAGCGCTGGCTAAATAAACCAAGATTTATGCGAATTAATACTTTGGTGCCAATTGTTTTACTTAGCGCATTAGTTGCAGTGCAAACCTTTGGAAATAAAAAAGAGTTAGTAATCGATCAACGCCTAGCCGGTGTTGCAGTGGCTTTGGTACTGCTTAAATTTAAGGCAGCCTTTCCAATTGTTGTAGTCGGCGCCGCAGTTACCAGCGCCGCTATTTACAACTGGTTTTAAAGAACCTTTAGTTCTTCTAGCTTTGACTTAAGCGCCGCATCTGATGGCTCAGTTAAATGAGTGCCATCTTCAAAAATAATTACTGGAATTGAGCGCTGGCCACCATTGATCTCAATTACCTTATCGCTTGCTGATGCATCTGCTTCAACATCTACGTACTCGTAGGCAACATTATTTGAATCTAAGAATCTCTTTGAGCGACGGCAATCCCCACACCATTCAGCTCCGTACATAAGTATCTTGCTCATTTAAAACCCCTCCATGTATTTTTCTAACCCAACAGTTAAACCTGGATGCTTTACTACTTCACGAACTCCTAGTAATACTCCTGGCATAAATCCTGCTCTATTAATTGAATCATGTCTAATGGATAGCGTCTCACCTGGGTCGCCAAAGATTACCTCTTGGTGGGCAACATACCCATGTGAGCGAACAGAGTGAATTGGAACATCGCCAACTGTGGCACCGCGCGCACCTGCAATTGCATCTTTAGTTGCATCAGGCATCTTTGCTTTGTTGTTTTTCTTGCGGGCATCGGTAATCATCTGCGCTGTTCGCACCGCTGTGCCAGAAGGTGCATCTACCTTGTTGGCATGATGGAGCTCAATTATTTCAACAGATTCGAAGTACTTAGCTGCTACTTCTGAGAACTGCATCATTAAAACTGCGCCTAATGCAAAGTTAGGTGCAATCAGGGCTCCCACCTTTGGATTAGCAGCTAGCAATGTTTTTAATTTTGCGAGCTTTGCATCATCAAAACCAGTTGTGCCAACTACGACACTGATGCCATTTGTTATAGCAAACTCAAGATTCTTCATCACCGCATCTGGGTGAGTGAAATCAACAACTACTTGGGCGCCACTTGTTACTAATTGATCTAATGAATCACCAAGATCTAACTGGGCAACTAACTGCAAATCTTTAGCATCACTAATTGCAGCAACTGCTTCTGTGCCCATTCTTCCCTTGGCACCTAATACTGCAACCTTCATTTGATCAACCCTTCAAATTTAGCTTTGGATCTAAATGGTCCCACTACCGCAAGGGTAGGAGATGTCGGCAAGCTTTGGCGGGCAATTTCCTTAATTTGATCAGGTGTTACATCTGCAATCTCCTGCAAGATTTGATCAAAGCTCATAATTTCACCGTATACCAACTCACTCTTTCCAATTCGTGTCATTCGAGAGCCAGTGTCCTCTTGGCTTAAAACTAATGAACCAGAGACCGCGCCCTTTGCCCGCAGAATCTCCTCTTGCGTTAAACCTTTTTCGGCAACATCATGCAAAATATCTTGAATTATTTTAGTCGCCTCAATTGCGCGATCTGGTTTACATCCCACATAAAAAGATAAAACACCACTGCCGGCAAATTGTTGACTGTAGGCATAGGTTGAATAAGCCAAGCCGCGCTTCTCGCGAATTTCTTGAAATAATCTAGATGACATTCCCCCACCAAGTGCGGTGGCTAAAATACTTAATGCAAAGCGGCGTTTATCATTTCGAGCCACACCTTCAACTCCGTAAACAATATGTGCTTGCTCAGTTTTGCGATCAAGTAATGTCACTTGCCCGCGACCTGGCACTTTGACCGGACCAGATGATCGAATCTCATAATCAGCCTTTGGTTGATCTAAGAAATCATCTTTGCTTAAGGCATCCTCGACCAAGTGGACTACCTCTTTATGTTTAATGTTTCCAGCAACTGCAACAACTAAATCCTGTGGGCGATAGCGCTTTCGATAGTAATTAAAAACAGTACTGCGAGACATCTCATTAATGGAATCAACTGTTCCTAAAATCGGACGGCCAAGTGGAGTATCACCGTAATACTTTTCTAAAAATAAATCATGAATCAAATCGCTGGGATCATCATCGCGCATTGCGATTTCTTCCAGAACTACCTTGCGCTCAGCATCAACATCTGCGGCTTTAACCACAGAGGATGTGATCAGATCACTAATGACATTAACGGCAAGTGGTAAATCTTTATCAATTACACGTGCATAAAAGCAGGTGTACTCCTTTGATGTGAATGCATTTGTTTCACCACCCACCGCCTCAATTGATGAGGAGATTTCTAGTGAGGTGCGGGTTTTGGTTCCTTTAAAAAGTAGGTGCTCTAGAAAATGAGAAGCTCCCGCAGTTGAAAGTGATTCATCGCGGGAGCCAACATTTACCCAAATACCAAAAGCAGCAGAGCGAACAGATCTTTCCTCTTCAGTGACTATTCGAAGCCCACTGGGCAGAACTGTTCTTGCCATTTACTTTGTTATTCAGCCTTCTCTTCTGGCAGATTTGCAGGAACTAATGAGTACTTACCCTTTGGATCAATCTCATTAATTACAACCTCAATCTTGTCGCCAACCTTCATAACCTCTTCAAGGTTTTCAATGCGCTTTCCACCATGCATCTTGCGAATTTGCGAGATGTGGAGCAAGCCATCTTTGCCTGGAGCAAGGTTTACAAATGCACCAAAGGTTGCAAGCTTTACAACACTACCGTTGAACTTATCGCCAACGCTTAGTTGTACTGGATTTGCAATCGCATTAATTTGCGCCTTTGCAGCTTCAGCAGCTGATCCTTCGATCGCTCCGATGTAGATAGTTCCATCATCTTCAATGGTGATATCTGCGCCAGTCTCATCTTGAATCTGATTAATCATCTTGCCCTTAGGCCCGATAACTGCGCCAATCATGTCAACTGGTACCTTGATTGAAATAATACGAGGTGCAAGTAATGACATCTCATCTGGAGCATCAATTGCCTGCTTCATTACATCAAGAATTGCAAGACGTGCCTCTTTTGCTTGCAGTAATGCAGATGCAAGTACTGAAGCTGGAATGCCATCAAGCTTGGTATCTAATTGAAGTGCGGTAACAAACTCTTTTGTACCAGCAACTTTAAAGTCCATATCACCGAATGCATCTTCTGCACCCAAGATATCGGTCAGTGCTACGTACTCAGTTTTACCATCAACTTCATCTGAGATTAAGCCCATTGCAATACCAGCTACTGCTGCCTTAAGTGGCACACCAGCATTTAGTAGTGACATAGTTGAAGCACAAACAGATCCCATAGATGTTGATCCATTTGAACCTAACGCCTCTGAAACCTGACGAATTGCATATGGGAACTCTTCACGTGTTGGAAGAACAGGAACCAATGCGCGCTCTGCTAATGCACCATGGCCGATTTCGCGGCGCTTTGGTGAACCAACTCGACCAGTCTCACCAACTGAATATGGTGGGAAGTTGTAGTTGTGCATGTAACGCTTGTGGTTTTCTGGAGACAAGGTATCTAACTGTTGCTCCATCTTTAACATATTCAATGTTGTAACACCCAGAATCTGAGTCTCACCACGTTCGAATATGGCAGAACCGTGAACACGAGGAATTACCTCTACCTCAGCAGTTAGTGCACGGATATCACGAAGGCCACGGCCATCAATACGGATCTTCTCACGAAGTACTCGCTGACGTACTAATTTCTTAGTAACTGAGCGAAGTGCTGCGCTGATTTCCTTGGTGCGATCTGCAAAATCAACAGTTAACTTCTCAACTACTGATTTATTAATCTCATCCAACTTGGTTTCGCGCTCCTGCTTTCCAGCAATAGTTAGCGCCTTCGCAAGATCATCCTTTGCAGCCTTTTCGACAACTGCATAAATATCATCTTGGTACTCAAGGAATACTGGAAATTCACCAGTTGGCTTAGCTGCAAGTTTGGCTAATGCCATTTGCGCCTCACACAATGTGCGAATAAATGGTTTTGCAGCCTCTAATCCTTGGCCAACAATCTCCTCAGTTGGCACAGTTGCGCCACCCTTGATTAGATCAATTGTCTTAGATGTAGCTTCTGCTTCTACCATCATGATTGCAACATCATTTCCGGCAATACGTCCGGCAACGACCATATCAAAAACTGCTTTTTCTAAATCAGAATGATTAGGGAAAGCAACCCATTGACCTTCAATTAGTGCAACGCGAACTCCACCAATTGGACCGCTAAATGGCAGACCAGCTAATTGAGTTGACATCGATGCTGCGTTAATCGCAATTACGTCATACATATGATCTGGGTTTAACGCCATCACAGTTACAACGATTTGAACCTCATTACGCAATCCCTTAATAAAGGATGGGCGAAGTGGGCGATCGATTAAACGACAGGTAAGAATTGCATCCTCTGACGGGCGACCTTCACGGCGAAAGAATGAGCCAGGAATTTTTCCAGCAGCATACATACGCTCTTCAACGTCAACAGTTAGTGGGAAGAAATCAAATTGATCCTTCGGATTCTTTGATGCAGTAGTTGCTGAAAGCAACATGCTGTCATCATCAAGGTATACAACAGCGGTACCCGCTGCTTGACGAGCTAGTCGTCCAGTTTCAAAGCGGATCTCCCGCTTTCCAAATTTACCGTTATCAATCTTGGCAACGGCTGACTTAACATCTTGACCCTCCATGGGTCATCTCCATTTCTTACAAACTTTAATTGCGTTCTAAAGCCAATTCTTTGTGCGGCCCTTTAACTAGTTTCCCACTAGAAGAGAATGGATCTTCGATCGAAGTTCACGGCTAAATTAAATTTTTCCGGAAACCACTACCGAGGACCAAAACTCTTGCAATAAAGTTTTGTACTACTCGTTAATTAGCTAATTTAGCTAATTAATTTATTTAACGACGGATACCGAGCTTTTCGATAACCGCTCTATAACGATCAATGTCAGTTTTAGCGAGGTACTGCAAAATACGACGACGCTTACCTACCATTAATAACAAACCACGACGGTTGTGATGATCATTCTTATTTGTTTGCAAATGTTCTGTGATCTCATCAATGCGCTTTGATATAAGTGCTACTTGTGCCTCTGGGCTACCTGTGTCAGTTGCAGATGAACCGTACTTGGTAATAATTTCCTTCTTAACCTCTGGCGATAATGCCATTTGTATAGCTCCTTCTGCTTGATCACGAGGGCCTCGGTGTAATTCACGAAGGCGCACTTTCTCGCTTTAGTAGGCCAAGATTACCAGCGCATAAGTGATAGTAAAAATTGAGCCTAATTCTGCGCTTATTTACTAGTTAATTTACGGGCCTGATCACAATCTTTCTTCATTTGTTCCAGCAATGGCGCCAATCCATCAAATTTGATTGTCTCTCGTAATCTAAATCCAAACTCTAATTTTGCAGCTTTGTCATATAACTCAAGACCAATTTCATCAATTGCATACGCTTCAACTTGCCTGCCACGTACTCCGGCGAATGTGGGATTTGTACCAATTGAAATAGCAGCCGGCCATCTTTTATCATCAACATTTAACCAGCCAGCATAAACACCATCAGCTGGCACAGTTGCAAGTTGATCTAACCCAATATTTGCTGTGGGGTAACCAATTTCGCGGCCACGTTTTTCACCATGTACAACAATTCCCTTTAGGTAGTAATTTCGTGTTAACAACTCATTTGCTCGCTCTATTTCACCGGTGGTAATTAGGCTTCTAATCTGAGTTGAAGAAATTGTTGCTCCTCGGTTCTCGGCCAACTTAACCACACTCACGCCAAAGCCATACTTAGGACCAACCTGCGTTAAATACTTTGGTGTGCCTTGGGCTTTATGACCAAAGTTAAAGTTTTGACCAATTACTACATGCTCAGCAGCAAAGCGGCCCAGCAAAATATCCTCAATAAATTGATCAGCTGATAGCTGGGAAAACTCCTTAGTGAAATTAACAACTTCAACAGATTTAGCACCGGCAGCCATTAATAATTGAACTCGATCTTTTAGCGGCATCAATTGAGTTGGCGTGTGATCTGGTGCAAGTATTGAAACTGGGTGTGGATCAAAGGTAATTACAGTGACATCGCCTTGATCTTTTGCAGTATTAATAATTTGTTGGTGGCCAAGGTGCACACCATCAAAGATGCCAATCGCAACAACCTTACTCATCTGCGTATTCTTTCATACTCATTCATTGCCTGCGGTATTAACTAAAATTGGCGCTGCAACTACTACACCAGCCTGTGTTCTATTTTCTAGTAAAGCGTAAAACTTGTCGGCATTATCAACTGCAGCTGTTATCCCTTGATCTTTACTTTGTGTGATGATTCGACCAAAACCAATCTCACGAATTTCAGCAAGCTCTAATTTGCGAATTGGAAACACCTTACCGATTGCGGTGGCCGTATCTAATAACTTAGCATCAGCAATCACTTCGCATTGATCGATCGTAAATGGTGAAACTAATGTGCGATTAAGTGAGATTAAATGTCCACCAACCATAAGGGCATCACCAAGATCTCGAGCAATTGCTCGAATATATGTTCCAGCAGAACAAGTAACTTCAATACTTATCTCAATTGAATCTGCTAAATGCTCGATCTGCTTTACCGCTAATTCAAATATTTCAACATCTCTGACAGGTATATCTAAAACTTCACCATCTCGTACTCGCTGATGCGCTGATTTTCCATCGATTTTTATCGCCGATACTGAAGATGGTTTTTGCTTTATTTTTCCAACAAATTTTGCTAACTCCGATTTAATCTGTTCATCACTTGTCTTTGAGGTATCCGCACTGGATATAACATCACCTTCTTTATCATCGGTGTGTGTGGCTTTGCCCAATGAGATAACCGCTTGATAACCCTTTTTGCCATCTGTTATGTATTGCAAAAGTTTTGT
>CAITID010000006.1 GCA_903892335.1 uncultured Actinomycetes bacterium | reverse complement strand
GTTGATGATCACTCAAGCCAGACATCGCAGTATGCAGCCACATGTGCCGGGCAGAGATTATGAAAATACCGCTGAGTTACTAAAGGATTTCACAATTATGCGTGACTCACTTTTAAAGCATAATGGCGAGTTAATTGCTGGTGGATTACTAGAGAGATTGACTCGAACGATTACCGCATTTGGTTTAACTCATGCAACTATGGATATTCGTGAACACTCTGATGCGCACTGGCAATTACTTGAACAAGTGCTAGGCAAGTTAGATTTGCAGCAAATCAGCCAACAAATTTCGGGTAATTCAACAATTGATATCGAAAAATTAGATGAGGCTGCTAAAAAAACCTTTAATACTTTTCTGGCTATCAAGGATTTAATTAGGCAGTTTGGTCCTGAAGTAATTGAAACTTACATAATTTCAATGACTAAATCTGCTGAGGATGTTTTAGCTGCTGTCTTAATTGGTAAGTGCGCTGGACTAGTTGATCTGAGCACACCTAAAAAGTTTGCCATGATTAACTTTGTGCCACTTCTTGAAACAGTGGCTGAATTGCGATCTGCTGGTCAAATTCTTGATAATTTATTGAGCAATAAAGAATACCGAGAGATCGTTTCACTTCGTGGAAATATTCAAGAAGTAATGCTGGGTTACTCTGATTCAAATAAAGACGCTGGTATTACAACTAGCCAATGGGAAATTCATAAGGCCCAACGCAAACTTAGAGATATCGCAATAAAACATGGTGTGAAGCTTCGGTTATTTCACGGACGTGGTGGATCAGTTGGCCGTGGTGGTGGACCCACATACGATGCATTAATCGCACTTCCTTGGGGCTCAATCGATGGACAGATAAAGATGACTGAGCAAGGTGAGGTTATTTCAGATAAGTATGGCTTGCCCGCTTTAGCAAAAGAAAATCTTGAATTAACGTTAGCTGCCGCATTAGAAGCAACTGTGCTAAACCGAAAGCCAAGGCAGAGTTCTGATGCCTTAAATTCTTGGGATTCCTGCATGGATTTAATAAGTGATGCCGCTTTTACTTCCTACCGCAATTTAGTTGATCAACCCGATCTGCCAAATTACTTTTATCAATCAACACCAGTTGAACAATTGGGTAATTTATTCTTAGGCTCAAGGCCATCAAGGCGAGCTGATGCTGGCGGTGGCTTATCCTCATTAAGAGCGATTCCATGGGTTTTTGGTTGGACCCAATCAAGGCAAATTGTTCCCGGTTGGTATGGAGTTGGATCAGGGTTAAAAGCAGCACGTGAAGCTGGAAATGATAAATTGTTAAAAGAGTTGTTAAATAATTGGCACTTTTTCCGCACTTTTATTAGCAATGTTGAAATGACTATTGCAAAAACAGATCTAGAAATTGCTCAGCGCTACGTCGATGCACTAGTTGAGCCAAAACTTCATCGCATATTTGATGAGATCAAAGCTGAATTTGAATTAACAGTTGCAGAGTTACTCTTACTAACTAATAAGAGTGAGATCCTTGGTAATCAACCAATTTTAGCTCGCACATTAGCGGTCCGAGACACCTACTTAGCACCGCTACAACTTCTACAAGTTTCACTCTTAAAGCAGGTGCGCAGTCAAAAAACACCTGATCCATTACTTACTAGGGCTCTCTTACTTACAATTAACGGTGTAGCGGCTGGTCTTCGAAATACTGGTTGATCAATTATTAAAAGTTGTTTGCGCCTTATCTAAACCCTCTGCCACTAAAGCTAAAACTGCATCAGCACATCTTGTAATAAACTCTGGTAGCTCTTTTTTTTCACCGCTTGCAAATTGTTTTAGCACAAAATCTGCTGGATCTTGCTCACCCTGCGGGCGCCCGATTCCCATTCGGATTCGATAATAATCAGCGCCACCTAATGATGAGGTCAGAGATTTCAATCCATTATGCCCATTGTCCCCGCCTCCAACTTTTAAGCGAAGTGCGTTAAATGGTAAATCTAATTCGTCGTGGGCAACAATTATCTGTTCTAGTGGAATTTTATAAAAATCAGCAAGAGATTTAGCTGGTCCACCAGTCTCATTCATATATCCACGAGATTTGGCCAGTACTAAAGTATTTTCACCTGCTCGAACTTCACAAATTTCCATTCGGGATTTATGTGCTGAAAATTTTGCGCCACCAGATAATTCGGCAAGTAAAAGTTGCCCAATATTGTGTCGTGTTTTTTCATACTCTGAACCAGGGTTACCAAGTCCAATTACTAACCAACGAGCCGTCATAAGTTAAGGCTAGCGGTTGCTTACTTCTTATCGTCCTTAGCGGCTGGAGCACCTTCGGCTGGAGCAGCACCCTCAACAGGAGCAGCACCATCGACAGGAGCGGCAACAACTGCAACCTCTTCAACCTCTGCAGAACGAACAGAAAGGTGAATAACAGTCATCTTTGGATCGCTGATTAATTTAATTCCAGCAGGAAGAACAACCTTATCTGCAGTTAGTGATTCACCAGCAGCTAGGCCTTCCATGCTTAGAACTAGGAAGCTTGGAATATTAGTTACATCTGCTTCTACCTCAATAGAAGTATTAACGTTTTCCAAAATACCATCTTGATCGTACTTACCCTCAGTATGAACTGGAACTGATACAACAACTTTTTCACCACGACGCACAATTACTAAGTCAATGTGCTCAAGTAATCCAGTTAGTGGATCACGAGATACTGATTTAGGAAGAGTTAATTCAGTGTGATCATCTAGAACAACATCAATCAAAACGTTAGAAGTTTTTAGTGCGACACCAAGTTCGCGAGAAGGAAGCTGCACATGCTGTGGCTTCTCACCATGACCATAAATTACTGCCGGAATAAATCCATCACGGCGAGCTCTGCGCGATGCACCTTTACCAAATTCGGTACGGCGTGCGCCGTTGATTGAAATTTCAGCCATTTTACTTCTCCCTCGATAACGGTTTTATCCCTCGCGGAACTTCGAGCCCGTAGATTAGCGGGAGTGAGGCAGAAAGGACAAATCCTTACGAGATCTTGCTTTACTTCTTAACTATGCCCATCAAAAAGACTAGTTACCGATCCATCCTCAAATACTTCCTTGATCGCTCTGGCCAAAAGTGGTGCGATTGAGAGCACTGTTAAATTATCAAAGCGGCTCTCCTCGGGAATTGGCAATGTATTAGTTACTACCACCTCTGAGACACGTGATTTCTTTAAACGATCAATTGCTGGTCCGGAAAGAACTGCGTGAGTTGCCGCAATAATTACATCTTTGGCGCCAGCTTCAATTAATGCATCTACTGCTTTAGTAATTGTGCCAGCAGTGTCGATCATGTCATCAATTACTACACAGGTCATTCCCTTAACATCACCAACAACCTTGCCGGTAGTTGACTCATTTGGAACTCTTGGATCACGGGTTTTATGAATAAATGCAATTGAAGTTCCACCCAACATTTCACTCCAACGCTCTGCCACCCGCACGCGTCCAGAGTCTGGTGAAACGATTACTAAATTCTTACGATCGACTTTACTGCCCACATAATTTGTTAATAGCGGCAGTGCAAACAAGTGATCAACTGGGCCATCAAAGAATCCTTGAATTTGAGAGGTGTGTAGATCAACGCACATTAACCGATCAGCTCCTGCTGTTTTAAATAAATCTGCCATCAATCTTGCAGAGATTGGTTCGCGGCCTCGATGTTTTTTATCTTGTCTGGCATATCCATAAAAAGGCAGAACAACAGTAATTCGTTTAGCTGATGCACGCTTTAGTGCATCAACCATAATTAACTGCTCCATAATTTGTTTATTTACTGGAGCGCTATGGCTTTGTAGAACAAAGGCGTCACTTCCGCGCACACTCTCTTCAAATCGAACAAATATTTCACCATTTGCAAAGTCATATGCTGATGTTGGTGTAATTGGAATTCCAAGTTCGGCGGCAACCTCATCTGCTAACTCTGGATAGGCGCGGCCAGTAAATAGGCGCAATCTTTTTTCGGAGGATAAGCGGATTTCATTCATTTAGTACCCTCCCTTATCTCAAAGTGGCGGTGCTTGATACTTCTATTCTACTAGTTGGTGATTATTCACTAGCACCAGCATTTTTCGCTGCATCTGCTGATTTACTTCCTTTTCGTTTCCGAAGGACCCAGCCCAAGATATTTATCTGACGAGCGCGGCCAATTCCAATTGCTCCTGCCGGAACATCCTCATTTATTACTGAACCTGCGGCGGTATAGGCGCCATCTCCAACTGATACTGGTGCAACCAACATGGTGTCGCTACCAATTCGCACATGATCACCGATCTTCGTTTGGTGCTTGTTTTCACCATCGTAATTTACAAAGACGGTTGCTGCGCCAATATTTGTGCCCTCACCAATTTGGGCATCTCCTACATATGAAAGGTGTGGCACTTTTGAACCTTTACCAATTGTTGAATTCTTAGTTTCAACGTAGGCACCAATTTTGGACTCTGCTGCTAGTACGGTGCCAGCACGAAGATATGAATAAGGGCCAACATTTGCTGAATTACCTATTTTTGAATCAGTTGCAAAGCTCTCAACAACGGATGCATTTGCAGCTACCTCACAATTAACCAAAGTTGTGCGTGGTCCAATGACTGCACCACTTGCGATCGAGCTTTTCCCAGAGATAGAACTGCCTGGATAAATTGTTGCATCAGCTGAAATTTTCACATCTAAATCAATCCAAGTAGTCGTGGGATCAATAATTGTTACCCCATTTAGCATGTGCTCGTAATTTATTCGATCTCGCATAAGTGATGCACAATCTGCAAGTTGTGAGCGATCATTGATTCCGAGCGTTTCAGTGTAATCATTAGAAAGGACTGCAACGGCTGATTTACCAGTTGCATTTATCAAGCCAATTACATCAGTTAGATAAAGCTCTTTTTGCGAGTTGTTTTGATTAAGTTTTGAGATGACTTCCCGAAGTACTTTAACTTCAAATAGATAAACACCAGTATTAATCTCATCGATTTCTACTTCAAGTTCAGTGCAATCTTTTTCTTCGACAATCTTTAAAATTTCATTATCTTGTCCGCGCAGAATTCTTCCGTAACCAGTTGGATCTGGTAACAAAGCGGTAAGTACTGATGCTTGATTTTTGCCAGCTAAATGCGCTTCTACAAACCCACTTAGGGTTTGAGTTGTAAGTAATGGCGTGTCACCAGCCAAAATTAGGACGGTGCCATCACCTTTATATTCAGCCAGCGCTAATTGAACTGCGCCCCCTGTGCCATTTCTTGTAGCTTGAAAGATTGCTTTGGCAGTCGGTGCAATTGTGGCTAAATGCGCTTCAACTGATTCGCGGTGAGCTCCTAC
>CAITID010000005.1 GCA_903892335.1 uncultured Actinomycetes bacterium | reverse complement strand
GATGCACCGGATGCCACATTTACCATTGCATTAAGTAGTGGCCAATCTGCAATTGCATCAGAGCCATCCAACATTGCTTCAGTTTCACGGTAAGGAGATGCAACAGATCCACAATCTAAGTGATCACGGCCAATCACGATAGGTGCTTTAACTTCACCATTTGCAACTAAATCATTAAATGCAAGTCCGGCCTTATCTCGCTCGCCATAACCTAACCAACAAATACGCGCTGGTAATCCTTGGAAGGCAACTTTTTCTTGCGCCATAGTGATCCAGCGATGCAGTGCTTCATTTTCTGGGAAAAGATCTAGTACTGCTTTATCTGTTCGATAAATATCCTTTGGATCACCAGATAATGCCGCCCAACGAAATGGACCTTTACCTTCACAAAACAATGGACGAATGTATGCAGGAACAAATCCCGGAAATGAGAATGCGCGCTTGAAGCCACCTTGACGTGCTTCATCGCGAATTGAATTACCGTAATCAAATACTTCAGCGCCTTTATCCATAAAGCCAACCATCGCTTCAACATGCCTTGCCATTGCCTCTTGGCTGCGCTTTGTGAAATCAGCTGGATTATCTTTGGCTAATTGCGCTGCATCTTCATAATCAACACCAATTGGGATATATGAAAGTGGATCATGCGCAGATGTTTGATCAGTGACAATATCAAAGGCCACATCCATGTTTAATAATTTAGGAAATACTTCGGCTGCATTTCCAACTAGGCCAACAGATAATGGCGTGCCGGCGCTTTTGGCTTTTAGGCAGCGCGTAATGGCATCATCAATGTTGTCGGCAATCTCATCTAGATATCTAGTTTGAATTCGCTTTTCTAATCTAGTTTTATCAATATCTACAACTAAGCAAACGCCGCCATTCATGGTTACTGCAAGTGGTTGGGCGCCACCCATACCGCCACAGCCACCAGTTAAAGTTAAGGTTCCCTGCAATGTTCCGTTAAATCGCTTATTGGCAACTGCTGCAAATGTTTCATAAGTTCCTTGCAAAATTCCTTGGGTGCCAATATAAATCCAAGAGCCAGCAGTCATCTGGCCATACATCGTTAAGCCAAGTTGCTCTAGGCGGCGAAACTCTGGCCAATTTGCCCAATCGCCAACCAAGTTGGAGTTAGCAATTAATACACGTGGTGCCCATTCATGTGTTTGAAATACACCAACTGGCTTTCCAGATTGAACCAGCATGGTTTCATCATTTTTTAAATTTGTAAGTGTTTTAACAATTGCATCAAAGGATTGCCAATTACGCGCTGCTTTTCCCGTGCCACCATATACAACTAAATTCTCCGGATGCTCAGCAACTGCTGGATCTAAGTTGTTGTGCAGCATGCGAAGTGCTGCTTCTTGTCCCCAACCTTTAGCGGTTAACTTGTTTCCAGTGGCTGCGTGCAGGACTCGAGAGGTATCAGTGATCATGCGTGAAGATTACTCCCTAACTACATTCCACTGTCTAGTACATCATTTAAAATTGAATCCGCATGAGAGTTTTCCTCACGTGGAATCCATTGATAGGAAACCAGCTTTGGATCATGGGCGGCAAATGCAATCTTGACCAACTTCAACATATCTGGGTGCTTCACCTTCCACCGGCCAGACATCTGCTCAACAACTAACTTTGAATCCATCTTCACCAGAATTGTTGCCTCTGGATCAATCTCATTAACCGCTTTTAATCCGGCAACTAATCCGCTGTATTCGGCAACATTATTTGAAGCAATACCAATTGCGGCGCCGATCTCTTTTACAACCTTATCGTTTTCATAAATCACAGTTCCATATGCTGCTGGCCCTGGATTTCCACGTGAGCCACCATCTGCTGTGACTAAAAAATGTCTGGCCATTTAGATTCTTACCAAAATTCTGCGGCACTCCTCGCAACGAAGTAATTCATCTGCTGCTAATCCCTTAATTCGATCCATCTCAACTGCGTTAATTGCTAGGTGGCAACCATTGCACTTATTACCAACTAAAGAGGCTGCGCCAACACCATTACTTGATCCACTGATCTTTAAATACAAATCCATCAGCGGCTTTTCAATGCTTGGTATCAAATCTGCCTTACTTTTTTGTTTAGCCAGAATAATCAAGTTAATTTCAGTGGTGGCAGTTGTCATTCGCCCATTTATTTCACTCTTTAGTACTTCAAGGGATGCAAGATCGGTGTTTAAAACTTTTAGTCGCTCCTGCACGGCCTCACTGCGCATCATGATTTCAAGCTCTATCTCTTCTAATGCGATTTGGCGCTTCTTTAAGGTTTCAATCTCATGTTGAGTCTGCTCTAACTCTTTAGGGGATGCAGTTCCGGCATTTAATCTAATTTCATCTTTTTTGATGCGATCTGTAACGGTCTCAACATCAACTTCACCACGCCTTAGCTCAAGTGCAATCGCATCCGCCTCAGCATTCACTGTTGCTAGCTCTTCAGTTGCAGCGGTGATTCGCTTTTCTATATGCGCTAATTGCTCCACCTCGGGCAAGGACTTTAACTTGGTATTTGCCTGCATGATTTCATCATCTAGGTATTGAATCTGCAAAATAAGATTTTGTTGCTCAACGGATGCTTGCATGATCAGCACCCCCAATTTTTATTGGAATTTATAAGTTATGTAATTTTTGCTTTTATCTCAGGCTCATATTAGTCAATTGCACTCAGAATTTCTAGTTTTGGAACAGAAATAGGTCTGATATGGGCAAGAGGTGTTGTATTGAGTTATCAAGTAATTTACGATCTATTCATGCTAAAGAAAAAGATTGCATTCTTGGCAATTTCTTCTCTTTTTTTATCTATACCCCTAATCCCAGCAAATGCTGCTGTGAAAGCTGGAAGTGCGTGCAAAAAGGCCGGCATTACTTCAACGGCTTCTAGCAAAACATACACATGTATTAAATCTGGTAGGAAATTAGTTTGGGATAAAGGAAAACAATCAGCAAGTGCTTCCAATGCTGCAGGAGCTGATGAGAAATTACTTTATGCTGGAATTAAGTATCCGGTGGCGACAAAAGGTTGGTTAACTTCAATTCCTTTGCCAACTCAAGAAGACTCATTTCGTAGTTATTCGATGTATGTCCCCTCAACTTGGCAGACAAATGTTGCAAGCCCACTCCTAATAGCTTTACATGGGTTATCTGGTTGGGATCTTCAACTTATGGATAACACTGGATTTAACAATCTTGCTGAAGCAAATAACTTTATAGTTGTTTATCCAAACGGAACTGGCGAAAAATTAGGCGACAGAGGAATAAGGAGTTGGAACGGTGGGAAAGTTGGCTGGTGCACATCAGGCAACTGCCCACCCTCTCAAATCAGCAAGATCGATGATGTCGGTTACATTAGTAAACTAATCGATGATGTTAGTAACCGATATTTAATTGATTCAAAAAGGGTGTATCTGACTGGCCATTCAAATGGTTCGCAGTTGGCACAAAGAGTGGCTTGCCAATTATCAAACAGGATTACTGCAGTAGCAGTTGTTGCCGGTCACCTAGCGTTAGACGCTTGCAGCCCAGATTCAGCTGTATCGCTACTGCAGATATATGGAACCGAAGACACTTTAAATCCAGAAAATGGTGGAACTGCCAAAATTTCATTCGGCATATATTCCTATGCATTTAACTCTGAGCCCGTTATGAAATCCGTTCAAAAGATGGCTGCAGCAAATGGGTGTTCAGCTAATTACACAGAAAACAATAACTTTTTAAATAAAGACCTAACCATTTATACCTGGCCTGGCTGCAAAAGCGGAGTCGTTGTTTCCTCTATGAAAATTTTGGGAGCTTCACATGCATGGATGGGGCACCCGGCACAATCAGCTGATTCAGTTAAATTGTCCGGAGAGCCGTATATGAAAATAGACGCGAGTAAAGTTATCTGGGCATTCTTAGCAAATAAGGTTAAGAATTCGTAAAAACAGTCAGATTACGGTCTTTACTCGTTGTAATTATTAATTGCATAATTTATTCTTTATAGATGATTAAGAAATCAATCACATTCTTATCGGTACTTTCCTTGTTCCTTTCCATGTCAGTTATTTCAGTAAACGCCGCTACTAAAGCTGGTGGTGCATGTAAAAAGGTAGGAATTAAATCAGTAGTTGCCAACAAAACCTTTACTTGCATTAAGTCTGGGAGGAAATTGGTTTGGAATAAGGGT
>CAITID010000004.1 GCA_903892335.1 uncultured Actinomycetes bacterium | reverse complement strand
GGGATACATCAAGAAAAAATAAAGTTCATTCGTCTGATCACGGATGTTCCTTCCTAGAGCCTCGTTTCATATAGCGAGGCTCTCCATAAAGTTCACTGGAAGTGGAGAATGCAAATGAAGAAAAGCAAAATGATGAAAGTGTTTGCTTTAATTTTGCTTTCCTCCCTAATAGTCCCTCCTAGCGCTGTTGTTGCAAACTCCATTCCAGATGAACAATTCGCTTTTTCAACTCCTAATGCTTCGGAAAGTACCGAAGGAATATTGGTTGAAGACTCACAATTTCTAAGAGGTAGATTCGCATCTCTTCAGTCATTTACTGCAGATGGGAATATTCCCTACGTAAGTAAACTCACTGGTTTATTCAATTGCCAGAAATATGATGACGTTAATTGTGGCTCTGATAAATACATACTTTATTTAGCTCCACTTGGGTTCTGTAGTGACACTTTGAAATTTGATTGCGTTAAAGATGTGTACGCAGAAAATGAGAGTGGCGCCAAACTTTTAGTTAAGTTCTTGCAGGAATTTCCTGGTAAAACGGCATATGATTTTCAAGGAAGTGTAGAAGCAAACCTACCAACAGGAAGCTCCACTTTTTTAGTTGACATTCCAGAGGCTCCCCATCAGGGCGGCACAAAGTATCTAGTCAGCGCAGCAATGGAAGGGTACAAATCTTTCGACCAAACCACATTTAAGCTAAATGAAATGCGAGCAGGAATATTCGCCGTTAGCCTAGACAACCAAAGTCAGATTCCAGCTTCTCCACTTCAATCAATAAGTTATATGAGAGGTGGAGTTGGTGCTCCGAATTATCAACGCCTTGCATTTTTAAGTAATAATCAACCTGCATCATGTGTACAGGCGACAAGAAGTATTTGTGCAAATGCATGGCCAATTCCAAGTAATATTAAGTTTGGAGTTCAACTTAAATTAAGAACCAAAATATCTGGCTGGCTCCATGGTCGCGTTTATACACCTACTGCTAACTTAACAATCGATGGCGACGGTGATCAGATTCTTGATGTTAATGGTTACTCAACAAAAGTCCCAATTTTGTACGGTTGGTTACCAGTTTCAAAGTTCACGCCAGAATTAAAGAATTTCTATGACATGAATCCAAGGCTGTCAGATGGTGGTACTGGAACAACAACAAATGGAATAAAAGTTATGCTGCACGATTCTAATGGGTACACCCCTAAAAGCTTTGAAGAAGCAGTTGCTTGGATCGCAGCACTAAGTGATAAAGCGTCACACGCTCCAACTGAGTGGGCAATTAGAACTATGGAGTCTGGCCCAGGTAACAATGCTCTAAATTCTTGTTTTAATAAAAAAGATAATATCTCTGGAATTGTTAGCACGAACGCAACTTCATTCATCGCAGGCCCACCAACCTTCAATTCAGCAGAACAATCTTTGGATTACAAAGTTGCAGCCCCACATTACTTACCAAATGGAGAAGAGTTCAAAGGCACCTATACGTTAAGTATAAGAAGTGATGTTGCTAGATGTTTGTATGGATTTACATCGGCACCCATATCTGCGAAAGTCTCCATTGTCTCGGCGACCGGCAATTCTTCGGTGGCAACCACTGCATTAAATGAAAAAAATGGCTGGATAACTCTTACAGCTAACGGATTTACTTTTTCTAGCCCAACGATCAAAGTTAAATTAACGCAGGACAAAGCTATTTCAAAGAAGAAATTAACAATTAGTTGTGTAAAAGGTAAAGTAACTAAGAAAGTAACTGGGCTTACACCAAAATGTCCGAGTGGATACAAAAAGATATGAAAAAACTATTCATTTTTCCAATTCTCTTAGCTTTGATTTTTTCCTCTGTTGAAACTGGTAGTGCAGGTGTTAGACCTGATCTAAATAAACCGAATCAAGGTATTAGAATAAATGAAGGATTCATGCCTCGAGTTAACGTCCCTGTTATATTTGGTTCGGTAGAAGCATCTAATCCACCAATCCTAAGATTTTGCTCTGACTTATTTGATGAAGTTTGTACAAAAGCTTCCTATATAACGGCTACCTCACACCTACCACCTTGCGATGCAACGATTAAAGTTAATTGCATATCCACGGTTTATGCAGTTGATGAAACTGGGAAAACTACAAACGGTAAATTCATCAAATTAGTTCCAGAAAGTGGTTCACGAGATTTTCCTGCTTTAGTTAATAACAATTTGCCGCAAGGAAAAGGCCAGGGTGGAGTGTGGCAATTACCTGGCATAACTCACTCCGGAGGTAATGATAATTACTATGTAACCTCAATTTTTTTCGCAGATTTGATGAAGGCTTCTGGGGTAAGTTTTACCAATCAGAAGTTCAAGATAAAGCGATTAGAAGCGGTTATTGGAGCAGTTAATGAGCAGTCAGGTTCTTACTCTCCACAATTTGCTTTAGATGCATCTAATCCTTCAGAAGATGGCAGTCCAAATGGAGGAACTGGTAGTGGCAGCAGATCAGGGGCAGCAGATCAGGATAAGTGTTTAGTTTTCGGTGTTGGCACATGTCAAATGCCACAGAATTTTCCAAAGAATTTACGTTTTGGAATATCAATAGTCTTAGGTGAAAAATTGCAAGGATGGTTCCACGGAAGAATTTATAAACCTCAAATAAATATCACTAATGATCAAAATGGTGGGCAAACCATTAACATTGAAGCAGAGCCTGTGATTGTTCCTACAATTGAAAAATTAATCCCCACTTCACAAATAAGCGAAGAATTGCGAACTTATTTATCTCAGGACAAACAGTTTGGACAAGGCGGTGGCTACCTTATGCCAGGCTCTTCCGGAGAAGATGCATTTGATCAAGCAAAACTTTGGATACCGTTATTAAATGATAAAGCTTCAACATCACAATCTGTTTGGACGGTTCGAACACTAGAATTTAATCAAGCAAATTGGAACATTAGAAATTGTTCCGCGAGCAGCTCTCAATTATCTGGAGTGGTCACTACGAATTCACTTGTATATAGTGCAGGGCCACCGGCTTACAATCCGCAAACCCAAACTCTAGATTATAAATTGATTTCACCACATTTAAATGCAGATGAAACAGAAGCGATTGGTACTTATGATCTAGTTATAAAATCTGAAGTTGCACGATGCATTTATGGCTTTTCAAACGCGCCAATCCAAGCCTCAATTTCAATCGTTGGATCAAATGGGGAAAATAAAGTTGCAACCACGGTAATCAACGAGAAAAACGGATGGCTGTATTTATCAGCGAAT
>CAITID010000003.1 GCA_903892335.1 uncultured Actinomycetes bacterium | reverse complement strand
GGGTAGATACCAATGCAGCTGCCCTCATTTAATACGCGCAGCCCAGTTAGCAATGCTGCCTCGCTGCGTTTTCCGCCAGAGCGATCTACTGGCACCTGACCTAATGCAATAAAGGTTAACTTCTTAATAAATCCTTTTAACCCTGGTGAGGTGAAGTACTCACTCTTGGCTAGAAATGTAACTTTGCGAGGGACAACCAGCGGCATGAAAATTGAGTCACTAAAGGAGAGATGATTTGATGCAATGATCACTGGCCCAGTTGATGGCACATGACGCAAACCAGTTACCTTTGGCCGAAATAGCAACATCAAGACCGGCACCAAGAAGGATTTTAAAATTCGATAGGCCACGGGAGTAATTTAGGGCTTCTGGCAATGTATGCCACCATCTGAGCGTGAATACCATTCCAAACTCGCAAGGTTTGGTCCTTCCCGGCAACAAGATCGGCATCTTGGTAATCCACGGATTCACCGGCTCACCAGTTTCGGTAGCACCTTGGGCTAAGTATTTAAATCAATTGGGTTACACAGTTCATGCACCATGTTTGCCTGGCCATGGAAGTAATTGGCAAGAGATGAATGAGACTACTTGGCCTGATTGGTATAAATGTGTTGAAGACTCATACCTATCGCTAAAAGATAAATGCGATCGGGTATTTGTCGCTGGCTTTTCAATGGGTGGGGCGCTTGCGTTAAAGCTTTGTCAGATACGAGGAGATGAAATAGAAGGATTGTTATTAGTAAATCCATCAATTCATGACCGTAGATTCATTTTAAAGTTCACCCCCTTAATCAAATATTTTATTCCATCAATTAAAGGGCGCATGGTCACCGATGTTGCAAAAGCTAATCCCCCAAAACACAGCTACGGCCGCACACCATTAAAGGCATTAGATTCACTGCGCAAACTTTGGCGCTTAGTTGAACGAGATCTTTATCTAATTGATCTTCAAGTAATGATTGGTTATTCAATAAATGATCATGTAGTTGATCCGGCTAATTCAGATACGATAATTGAGGGAATTTACTCCGTTGATATCCGCGAGGTTATCTTTGAAAAATCCTTCCACAATGTGGCACTTGATTATGATTGTGATTTACTAAATGAACAATCGCAAATATTTATCCAGGAAGTGCTGAGTGGACAGATAGATCGCGGTGATGATTACAACCAGCGAGAGTTAATCGATGCCGAGTTTGATTCAATAGTTTCTGTCTTGTCTTTAGATGAATCCACACCAAATACCTATTTAGATGAGCTATCTAGAAATAATGAGGCAGATACTTTTACGCCGCCAAATCCAAAGTGGCCGATTTTTGATCAAATCCAGCGAGCAAGTTTTATTGCAATCGGTGGTGGTGTAATTTATTTAATTGCCAACCAATTCACAGAGTTTGATATTTATGGTGTTTGGCCTGGCTTGCTTTCAATCTGTGCTGGTGTTGCCTCATTGATCTGGCGAACCGCTAAATCAAATGATGATTTTGATGACGGAGCTACTCTCTAACTAAATCTGAAGCGCCAATTAAGCCAGCTTCATTTCCAAATTTTGCAGCAATAATTTTAGGTAGTGGGTGTTTACCAGCAAATGGCATATATTTTTGCGCAGCAGCGATCGCTGGTTTTAAAAACAAATCACCGGCATCGATTACTCCCCCACCAATCACAATTGCTTCTGGATCTAGCAGCATTGTGTAAGAGGCGATGGCAGAACCAACCCAATCAGATTGTTTTGCAAAAGCTGATAAAGCAAGTGCATTTCCAGCTTGTGCTGCCTTAGTTAGATCCTTACCAGTAAACCCAGCAAGTGAGCCATCGCCAAATTCCAGCAAAACTTTTCCAGCTAGAGCATCTGCATTAATACCCTCATGCGCATAACGCATCAACGCACTGCCAGATGCGTATGTTTCAATGCAACCAATTGCACCACATCCACATTTTTCACCATCTAACTTCACCATCATGTGACCGAATTCGGCGCCAATTCCATTTGCACCACGGTATAACTTGCCATCAATAATTAGGCCACCGCCCATGCCAGTTCCAATTATAAAAAACATCACTGGGTTTAAACCTTGGGCATTGCCAAATTTATACTCAGCCCAGATCGCAGCATTAGCATCATTTTCAACAACTGTTGGTAAATTAAACTGAGCCTGCAGTGCATCAGCTAGTGAGATGTTATTCCAGTTTGAAATATTTCCTGCAGCAACAATTGTTCTTCGATCAGATGAAACTATTCCCGCGTTACTTACGCCAATTCCAACAATTTTGTGGTTTAGTTGAAGTGTCTTAACAATTTCAATTACAACATTGATTAAATCTTGACCGCCAGACTTAGGTGTGTCTTTGCGAATGCTCTCT
>CAITID010000002.1 GCA_903892335.1 uncultured Actinomycetes bacterium | reverse complement strand
ATTTACCAATTGAGGACCACGCGCCACCAAGTACTTACGAGTGACAAATTTCGGCATCAGGCCCATATCTTTAAGTTCTGGTAAATCAAGCTGTCGCCCCGCAGTCCAAGATGCGGTCTCTACTGCATGTGCGGTGATGTAATGATCGGGGTTTTCTTCATAGTGACCCCACGGATCAAAAGTTATAACGGTGTCTACCTTTAAGAATCTAAATAGAGTAATAAGGCGATGACGTATTTCAGTTAGTTGAGAGTGTTCTAAATAGTGGTTTTTATAATCAAGACTGTAAAGTTTTTCTAATTTCAAGTAATCTGTAACATCTTGAGTCTCTTTTGCAATACGATAAATAGTCTCAGCAAAGGACAAATCATAAGAGTCCATCTCATCATTGGTTGTTTTTATAAAATAGCCTTTATAGCCTTCAGAGATTAATTTCATTGCGGTTCCGCCGGCAAAAATAGCTAGGTCATCTGAGTGAGCAAAGACCGCAGCAAAAACTCGTCCTTTGTTAACCGGAGAAGGACTCCATTTCTCAACAAAAATTTTTGATTCTTGCGACATTTGATTCCAATTTTGTTCACTACTTGAGATGATCACAGTACCGCATTGGCAGTGTTGGTACCGAGGCGGTCATAAGACAGAGCTCTTGGAGATAGATGCATTCAAGCCGAGATGGCCTATTCGAAGCCGAAAATTTCTTAAAAGACCCTAAATCTGACCCTAAAGAAATCTTAATAAAGCCTTAAAAGACCCTTGACTAAGACCGATAGTTCCATGAGACTCATGCTCCAGCGTACTAGGCGCTGGAAAACAGCAAGGAAGGTATTAGATGAAAAAGCGTCATTTATTTACCATGGCAGTAGCGGTATCTTCGCTAATTGTCACTACCGTAGTTAGCGTTCCGAGCGCAAATGCAACGCAAGGAGCTCTTAAAGAGATCTTGTCTAGAGGAAAACTTATCGTGGGTACGGGTAGCGGTAATCCTCCTTTCCATTTCCTTGATACATCAGGAAAGCTTGTTGGAATGGATATTGATATTGCAAAAGCTATAGCTAAAGGACTTTTCAATGATGAGTCTAAGGTTGAGTTTGTGCAACAAGCTTCTGATTCACGAATCCCAAATATCGTTTCAGGAAAAGTTGACATAACATGTCAATTCATGACTGTGACTGCAACACGTGCACAACAGGTCGCATTCACAAACCCTTACTACCGCGAAGGTGTTGGCTTGCTTTTGAAAAAAGGCGGAAAATATAAAAATTACGCCGCACTTCTAAAAGCTGGCAGTGCAGCAAAAATCTCAATTCTACAAAACGTAACTGCTGATGCATACGTAAAGGCAGCTCTGCCAAAAGCTAAGGTGTTGCAATATGCAGAAACAGCATTGATTTACACAGCTGTTGATGCAGGCCGTGCCGACGCTGCTGCTGCTGATCAATCAGCAATTGCTTGGCTAGTTGCTAACAATCCAACAAAATATGTGGATTCAGGCTATGGCTGGTTGCCACAGACTTACTCCTGTGCTCTTAAGCAAGGAGATCAGGTATGGCTTAACTTCGTAAACCAGGTTCTAAATGAATCAATGAGCGGTGTTGATTTTGACACTTATGCAGCTTCATTTAAGAAGTGGTTCGGCGTAACGCTACCGCCACCAAAAATCGGTTTCCCTCGCTAGAGATAACCGTAAAGATATAAAAGGAGAAAGGCTGCTATTTTGGATTTCTATATAGATTACTCAGTGATAACGAGCAGTTTAGGGATCCTATTCCATGCTTTAGGAATAGATCTTTACATGACGCTTTTTTCAGTAGTACTGGGAACTCTAATTGGTCTAGTAGTAGCCTTTGCTCTTGTTTCAGAAAGAAGAATATTTCGTATTCTGTCTGGTACATACGTCGCAGTAATTCGTAATGTGCCGCTCTTGATAATTGTTTTGTTTATCTATTTTGGCCTACCTGATGCTGGATTTGTATTCAGCGAGATTCCTTCATTTATTTTTGCACTAACCATCTATGCCGGAGCTTATGTTGCCGAAGTTTTTAGAGGTGGAATTCTTGCCATCCATAAAGGTGTTGGTGAGGCAGGAATGGCGATCGGTATGTCGAATCTGCAAATTATCATCTTTATTAAAATACCGATTTTGATCAGATCCACAATGCCGGCTTTAAGCAGCACCTACATTTCAATATTTAAAGATGCATCAGTTGCCGCAATCATATCTGTGCCTGAATTAACTTTTCACATACGAAAAATCAATCTAGAGACTTTCCGTACGATTGAAGCATGGTCAACTGCCACTGTGTTCTATGTGGTCTCATGTTTCCTTATCGCCTTCTTATTGCGACGTGTTGAACGTCGCGTAGCAATCCCGAAATAGGTCTGGAGAACTTATGAGTACTGGTTTCTTTAACGAACTTTGGGTAAGCAAAATGATGATTTTTCGCGGAATCTATATGTGTATTTTCGTTTCATTTACAGCTATCTTGATCGGAACCATTATCGGAGTGTTTGTAGGCTTGGCACTTACCTACGGAAATATATTCACTAGATTTTTCGCAAGGGCGTATGTAGATATTATTAGGGGAATACCTGTTCTGGTGTTAATCCTTACAATCTATTTTGTTTTACCCGTGATCCAAATCAATTTCACCGCCTTGCAGGCCGGCATTACTTCACTTGCTATTTTTAGCTCCGCTCAAGTAGCTGAAATGTTGCGTGGTGGTCTTCAAAATATCCCAAAGGGCCAGACTGAAGCAGCAAAAGCTGTTGGGCTAGGTTTCTCCCAGACTTTTATTTTTGTAACTCTGCCACAAGCCCTTAGACAAGTTCTCCCAACCTGGGTCAATACTGCTGTTGAAACAGTTAAAGGATCGACCTTAATCTCCTTAATCGGGGTCGTAGAAATTACATTAGTCATGCAGCAAATAATTGGGCGTAACTTCCTAACTATGCAGTTCTACGCCTTGGCTGGATTGATCTATTTCCTAATATGTTACTCAATCGAGCGTGGTGGAAAGTATGTTGAAAAAAAGGTAGCAATCAAATGAGGAGAAAAAATGACTGAACGTGTCCTAGAGATATCAAAACTTCACAAATCGTATGGGGACCATAAGGTTCTAAACGGTGTTGATTTGGATTTAAATGGTGGCGATGTTATCTCCATCATTGGCTCAAGTGGATCTGGTAAGACTACTTTGCTTCGCTGCGTCAACCTTCTAGAAGAATTCCAAGAAGGTGTAATCAAAATTGATGGCCGAGAAATCGGATATTCAAATTCAAAAGGTAAGCGCTCAAAAGTAAATAACAAGCAGGTTACAAAAGACAGAGCGTTGACTGGCATGGTTTTTCAATCATTCAATCTTTTTCCTCACTTATCTGCTGCAGAAAATATCATGCTTGCTTTACGCAAGGTTCAAAAAAAATCAAAGAAAGAATCTGCTGAAATTGCTCAACATTGGCTAGAGCGAGTGGGATTACCTGACAGAGGATCTTCATTCCCCGGTCAACTTTCCGGTGGTCAACAACAACGCGTGGCAATTGCCCGTGCAATCGCAATGAATCCAAAGTTAATGCTATTTGATGAGGTGACCTCAGCCCTTGATCCTGAACTAATTAATGAGGTTCTGGATGTAATTAAATCCTTGGCGGTAGAGGGAATGACGATGCTGATCGTTACACATGAAATGCGATTTGCGTACGAAGTCTCTAAAAAGGTTATTTTCATGAATGATGGAGTAATTGCAGAGCAAGGTACTCCTGATGAAATCTTTAAAAATGCTTCCAGTGAAAGATTGACTGCATTTTTGAAAAATACTAGGTTTTAAAATATTTAGCACAATTCAAAATCACTCTAGGTAATTTAGGAGCAAAATGGCTTTTTATGAATCACTTGGAGTGGCTAAACGAATTAACGCTGCCGCCTACTACACCGCCCTCGGCGGATCTCTAATGAGCGCTGAAGTCATTGCCGCAATGAATGATGCTTCAAAATCATTTATTTCAATGCATGAGCTACAACTAAAGGCTGGTGCAAAGATTGCAAAGCTGACAAAGAACGAGGGCGCCTACATAACTTCTGGCGCCGCTGCCGCAATCGCTCTATCCATTCTTGCCTTTAGAACTAAGGGTGATATTCCTGAAATTCAAAAAATTATTAATGGAACGGCGGGGCCTTCTGAGATCATCATTCAATGCGGACACCGAATTCCTTATGATCCAGCGATCCGGCTAGCAGGCTCAACTATCGTAGTTGTAGGAAATGCTATTCAAACATTTGAGTACGAACTTGAATCAGCAATCAATAGCAATACAACTGCTATTTTCTTTGTTGCTGGAGCTCATCTTGCGACACCGACTCTACCTCTAGAGACTGTTGTCAGAATTGCACGTAAACATAAAGTGCCAGTAGTAGTTGATGCTGCAGCGCAACTTCCTCCACCATCAAATCTTTGGCACTTCACTAAAGATTGTGGAGCTGACTTAGTTATCTTCAGTGGTGGAAAAACTTTAAAAGGACCAGCACCAACTGGTTTAATTCTAGGCAAGTCAATCTGGATTGATGCGATACGAGCTAACGGTTCACCTTTTCAACGTCTTGCTCGAGCGTTCAAAGTTGGTAAAGAAGAAATTGCCGGAATTGTTACCGCGGTAGAACAATATGTAAATCTTGACCATGCAGCAGAGTTTGAATATTGGGAAAGAACTACCAATATGTGGGTTGAAGAACTTTCAAATATTCCAAAAATAAAAGTAATTAAGGAAGATCTCAATGAGGCTGGCCAACCAATACCTCGAGTTGGAATCCATTTTTCGAGCGACATTGCTTTAGAAGTAATCGCGGTATTACAAGAACTTGATCCAATCGTTGAGGTCGTGCATAACTATCGCAACACAATTTGGATTGGTGCAGATGGATTACAAAAAGGTGAAGAAAAGTTAGTCACACAACAGATAAAAAAGGCACTCGCTAAATTAAATTTATAAATTAATGGTGGCGGGTGAAGGATTTGAACCTTCGAAGGCAGAGCCGGCGGATTTACAGTCCGCTCCCATTGGCCGCTCGGGCAACCCGCCAAGGATTGTTAAGCGCGGTGAAGTGTAAAGCCTTCACACACACATTGCCAAAAATTAATTATTTATCGCTATATCTTGCAATAAATCGCACATGATCAGGCTCTAACTCTGAAAGTGTTCGAGCTCCTAGTAATTTCATTGTTCGCACCATTTGTGTCTTCAAAATTTCTAAGGAGCGATCCACGCCTGGTTTTCCACCAGCCATTAAGCCATATAAATATGCCCTACCGATCCAAGTAAATTTAGCTCCTGTTGCAACTGCAGCGATTACATCTGCGCCATGCATAATTCCAGTATCAAGGTGAACCTCTGCTTTTCCACCAAGGGCTTTAACAACCTCTGGCAACAAATGAAATGGCACTGGAGCTCGATCTAATTGTCGCCCGCCGTGATTTGAAAGAATAATCGCATCAGCACCAGCCTCAACAGATTTAACTGCATCATCAACATTTTGAATACCTTTAACAACAAGGTTGCCTTGCCATTGACTTCGAATCCACTTTAAATCTTCATAGGTAACAGTTGGGTCAAACATAGAGTCAAGAAGCTCAGCAACAGTTCCATTCCAACTATCTAGTGAGGCAAATTTAAGCGGTTCAGTTGTTAAGAAATTTAGCCACCAAGCTGGCCGTGGGATTGCATTTAGAATTGTCTTTGAGGT
>CAITID010000001.1 GCA_903892335.1 uncultured Actinomycetes bacterium | reverse complement strand
TATTGCCGCCGCCGCCAATAAACCCTCTTCATAGATGGTGAAGCCAAAGAAAATAGATGATTTTCCAGTACCAAAAAAAGGCATTAATACGGCGAATAGGATAAAGGGAATCTCGATTAAGGATCTTTTAAAAACGGTAAGTAGAGGAAGTTTTGCAATCAGTATTACGCTAAGTATCAATGCAAAGAAAAGGAGATAAGAAACCCAATAAGTAATTGGCGTTGCAACCACTACAAATAAAAATAGAAGAAGTGCAGCAATTTTTAATTGGGGGGCTAGTGAGTGAATTTTAGTATGGCGATGTATGTAAAGCCGCTCGCCAACATCATGCCCATGGTGATGATCCCGAGGGTGATCGGTCTTTTCGGCAGTAATACCAATTTGATGAATTTAAGTTATTTCTTTCGGGCTAGTGATTTAAAAATTACCAGCGATAAAACCAGCGTTACTACTACGCCAATTAACCCACTTAATCCAACACTTAAGCGCTCATTATCAATTCCAGCAACTCCATAATCAGCTAGAACTGAGCCAGAGTTTGCTGATTCTTGCGCTGTATCCAAGAACCCTTTATCTTCTGCCACTTTTTCTAGCCCATCTGGAGAGGAGGATGCATAGAATGAAAGAAATCCCGCAACAAAAATAGAAACCAATATTCCAGCTAACAAGAATTTATTCTTCAAAAACTCTTTCATATGGAATCTCTGTTCACCATTTGTCTAATCTCTAATTGCTTACCCTGTCCTCGGTAGCCATAAACTAAGTCAGCTCTAGTAGCTAAAACAGCTGAGATCGTTAGTGAGGTTATAAATGCCTCACCAATACCGATTAACACGTGTGTTGAAAACATTGCTGCAAAAACAGTTGAGACCGGAATGGTGGCGACAGAACCAATTGCATATTGAAATACAAAGGATGAAGCCGCGATCGGAACCTGAACTAAAGCTGCAATAAAGGCTGCAATCGGAATTGCTCCCTTACCCTTTGGAAGCAATTTTTTAACTACCGTAAACATTGCATAACTGACCCAGACGCCTACTAGGGAGAGATTAAAAACATTTAATCCGATTGCAGTTAACCCACCGTCGGCAAATAAGAGCGCTTGCAGAATCAGGACAATTGTTATTGAAAGAGTTGCAGCCCATGGACCAATTAGAACTGCGGCTAAAGCTCCACCCAATAAATGCCCACTCGTTCCTGCTGCGACTGGGAAGTTGATCATCTGGGCAGCAAAGATGAAAACTGTTGCTAACCCGGCAAGAGGCGCCGTTTTATCAGAGAGTTCTGATTTAGCTCCCTTGAGCGCAACACCTACACCGACCGCACTTATGCCCATAAAGGCCAGTGAGGTTGGCAGATCAATAAAGCCATCTGGAATATGCATGGGGAAAGGTTATTGCGAATCATTTGCATCTGCAATATTTAGAGTTGTGATGAGGACTACTCTAAGGCAATGGGAATAAAGATGAGATTTAGGGGATCAGCTGCAATCGTTGCAATGGCTATTGCCCTATCGGGAACTCCCCAAATTGCCCATGCGCATACCTCTCTCGTGAGCAGTGACCCAGCCGCCGGCTCCACAGTAACCAGCTGGCCAACTGAGATTTCCTTGGAATTTGATGAAGAGCTAATTTCGATCGGTGATGAAAAATCGAATTTTATAGTGGTTAACAATGGCGTTGGTGATCAAATCAGTTCCGATAATGAGGTTATTTCTGGATCAAAAATAACCGTTTCCTTAGATCCAAATACTATTGAAGGTCCAGTCCTGGTTTATTACCGAGTCATTTCCGCCGATGGACATCCAGTTGAAGGCGAGTACACATTTACCTTTGGGGTAGAACCGAAAAGTGAAGAAGGTGTACAAAATAATGAGAAAAGTAAAAATCCAAATTATCTGTTTTTAGCTTCGGCCGCGTTTATAACGACTTTTTTATTTTTCGGAATTTATGCGTACCGACGTAGAGAAAACACTTAAATTAGCGCATAAACACGCATAATTTATTTAAAATTAGACAAAAATTTATACTCTGATACATTTACCTTTATATAAAGTAACTAAATAAGTTATTTTGAATCGTTTGGAGCGTGTATTTCAAAGTAGGGCTCGATTGGAGCTTTTTGAAACCACTTACTCATCATGCAAATCAAAACGCACCATCCCCAAGCATTTAGAACAACACCTATTGATTCAAAGCCACTTGAGCAAGCAAAGTTAGATAAATTATTAGCTCAGGAGTGGGCCGCATATAAAAATTCAACAATTGGTTCTGGCATAGAAAATGAACTTGCGCATCAAGTAATTCCGCTAGGCGTGCCTTCTAGTTTTCAACATTGGGATCCGTACCCAATCTCAATAGTTTCAGCCAAGGGTGCTTGGATGAAAGATGTTGACGGCCGAGATCTGCTAGATCTATCGATGGGATTTGGCGCAATGCTTGCTGGTCATCTAAATCCAGATGTTGTTGCTGAACTTAAAGAGACTCTCGAGGTTGGTACTTTGTTTGTTACACCATCTCCAATTTCAAGGGATGCAGCTGAGCGCTTGTGTAAGCGATTTGCGATTGATCAAATTCGATTTGCTAACTCTGGTACTGAAGCAACTATGTATGCAGTTCGTACCGCTCGTGCATACACTGGAAAGAGTGCGATAGTTAAAATCGAAGGTGGCTACCACGGTTCCTATGATCCACTTATGGTTTCCAGCAAACCAGCACTAAACCAAGCTGGCGATGCAGAGGCACCAACACCAGTAATCCCAGAGTCTGCGGTGGTCGGTGAAATATTTGTAGTTCCTTATAACAATTTAGAGGCACTTGAATCTATATTTAAGCGAGCCTTTGAGAGAATTGCTTGTTTTATTTTAGAACCAGT